>CAYRAL010000242.1:0-2837 GCA_964422235.1 uncultured Candidatus Epulonipiscium sp.
CTTTAGAATTACTTTACCACCCCAAAGGCTTTGAATATGTTTTAGGGTTTCTGAGGCATAGTTTAGGTGCAGTTCTCGGTTATCGTAGTGGTGTTTTAAGATAAGGGTGCGATCATTTTTTTGCATATCTTCAACAATGATATTAGGTACACTTCCATATCCCACCATTAAGGCCAGTTGATTTTTAACACGTCTCCAGCCATCTTGATTAGAGACTTCGGATACAATATAATGCCTGTCTTCTTCTTGATACTCGAATAAATGAAGTTCTCTACATAAATCAAAGGTAAGATAGTTTCGGATAAATGATGCGTCCCTTTCTACTTCACGTATTTGAAATAATTTTTCAGGATTGTCTTTATGTTTTATTGCAAGAGACTCCCAAATTTTAAATCCAATATAATAAGGATTTATAGCCCCTTGGCTAGGGGCAATCACTGAGTTGTGAGTTTTTAGAAATTCTATTTGAAGCTCAGTTGGTAGCTCTAGGGACTGTAATATTTGATAGTGCCACCAACTAGCCCAACCTTCGTTCATAATTTTGCTTTCTATTTGGGGGGAAAAATATCTGCTTTGCTCTGCCACAATCATTACAATATCCCTTTGCCAATCTTCTAAATTACCATTATCCATAATAAATAATAGTAAGTTTTCATTAATCATATCTTCTTTTTGTTCAAATTCACACCATTGAAGTTTTATTGAATGGGTTACATCTAGTACTTTCTCTACCTGGGCGTAGCCAATGCTTGGATCTTGTATATATCCTCTAATACGACTAGCGTGGTTTTTAAACATTTCTATCGTCAGATTAGCTTTTGTATGTTTTTTAAAGAGTCTATTATTTTTAAAAAAATCATTATGGGCATATACATGTGCCATGGTTAGTATTTGAACCAGAAGTGAATTATCTTTCATTAAATACGCAATACAAGGGTCCGAATTAATAACCATCTCATAGGGTAGCCCTGTTAAATCATAAGAATATAGGGTTTTTAATTTTTCATAAGTCTTACCAAAGCTCCAGTGAGGATAGTGGGATGGCATACCTACATAGGTCTCATAACATAACATATCTTCAAAATTAATGATTTCAAACTCCTGGGGATAATAATCAAGCCCAAAAGCTTTAGCTTTTGTTTCAATTTTTTCATTCCATTTTACTAGTTCATCAAATCTAAAGTTCATTGTCCTCCACCTCCTCGAACCCTCGCTCCACTTTTAACATCTCTACAAAGGCAGGCCAGACATCTTCTTTACGGCTCATTTTTACCATTGAAAAATTGTCTGCCTTTATGTGCTCATTGTACTTATTCATAATGCTACTTGTATAGGTACTTGTTTTGATTTCTCCATATCCAAATAAGTTGCATATACTGCAGAGTTCTTCGGCATATTGGATGGCTTTCTCATTATCTTCTCCCCAGTTATCCCCATCACTACAGTGAAATGCATATACATTCCACATTTCCGGGTCATATCTTTCTTTAATAATTTCCAAGGCTTTGCTATAGCCACTGCTGATATATGTTCCACCACTTTCTCCTTTATGGAAAAAGTCATCTTCTGTTACTTCTTTTGCAGTGGTTGTGTGAGCCACAAACACTACTTCAACATTCATATACTTGAGTTTTACAAATTGGTATAGTAAAAAATAAAAACTTCTAGCTAAATATTTTTTTGTTTGCCCCATGGATCCTGATGTATCCATAATACAAATAATAATCGCATTAGAATCTCTTCTGACTTTTGGTTTTATTTTAAAGTAGCGAAGATCATTTTCATGAAAGGGAATTCTTATATCCTCCCCTACATTTTCTATCTCATCTCGTTTTGCATTTTTTTCTCGCTTCACCTTCTCAATCATGGTATGGCGTTTGGAAATCCTAGGTGGTATGCCCCTATGCCTTATCCCCCACCTTTTAGAAGAGTTTTCAGTAATCACATCACTAAATTTTTTGCGTTGAAGATAGGGGAGTTTAAGGTCTTCAAAAAGATACCCTACTGCCTCTTCAATTGTTATTTCTGTTTCGTAAATATCCTCACCTTCTTGATCTCCAGCCCCTATTTGCCCCTTTCCTTTTTGAGATTCAGATTTTGCTATCCTTTTTCCTACTTCCTCTTCTCCACTACCTGTTCCTATACCTGTTTTGTTTTTGCCATATCTAAAGTAATATTCTTTTAGGCCTCTAATAGGTATTTTTACCTTTTTATTTTTTGATTGGCCAATAATGCTTTCTTCAGAAATAATTTCACCAATATTTTCTTTAATATTTTTTTCTACTAACTCTTTATGTCTGCGCCTATCTTCAACACTTCGATCTCTTCCACCAGATTGGAATTCTCTGATAATGGTCATCCTAGGCCACTCCTTTAATCCTTCCATAAATTATTAGCTGCATATTTTAAAATAACATTACAACAGTGGTCACAATATCCATTTTGATTCATTTCTTCAACCATGGCATTATACTTCCTATTTTGTTCTTGATTTCTTACTTTGTTTTGAGTAATAATCCGTGAAAGTTCTCGTACTGATGATGTTAATTTTTTTTCTATGGCTTCCCTTAAAGGCTCGTAACATTTATAGTCTATTTTCCCGCCACTTCTTATAACCGAAAACATATAAGCTGTTACATCTTGTCGAAATCCTTTTGTTGCAGATTGAGTAACGCCTAGTTGTTCTTCAATTGAGCGCAAAAAGCTTTCATCTGGATTTAATTCCTCACCTGTATTGTCATCTTTTAATTTGACTTTATTAACATAGGCTTCAGCATGATCCAAATAATTATTAAATAAATCTTCAGCTTGCTCACCGTAACCATGGATAAATGCTT
>CAYRAL010000243.1:0-2833 GCA_964422235.1 uncultured Candidatus Epulonipiscium sp.
ATTTAATGGTTACATCATCTGTATATTGACCATCTAGGCTCATCTGACGATTAAACTTTGAAAACTCTTGGAATGCTTCTGTTTCATAAAAACTATATGCCTTATGTGTTTCTTCTCCAAATACAACTAAATCTTGAGCAGCTACCCAATTATATTGCTCATCAGCATAATACCTGGTTAAAGGTTTAATTAATGGGTCTCCTCCTCCTTGTATTTCTGGAAAAGCCTCTTTCACTTTTTTAGAAAATGTCATCAAATCTTCAGGGGTTTCCAAATTGTCCATCCCTACTGCTTCCATTAAATCCTCTCTTACACAAACAAGTTGGAACATGTTAGAAGAAGGCGCATAAGCAGATGGAATACCATAAATAACACCATCTATTGCACCACCTTGAATGTGCTCTTCAGGGAGTACTTTTAACATATCTTGTCCATATTCCGCAATAAGATCATCTAGAGGTCTTGCCTGTTTCTTATTTACCATAGTGGATAAATCAGGCAGTCCATCCCAATACAAATCAACAGGTTCTTTAGCAGCTAACATAATATCCTTTTGCTCCCAGTATTGATCCCAAGGCACAAATGTCATATTTACCTTAATGCCAAGATCTTCCTTCATTTTTTCTGCAAACTCATTTTGTAGAAATTCTGTCATTCTATCCGACTCATCACCTGGGTATAATATATTTACCTCTTCTAATCCTGATTCACCTTCAGACTTTCCACACCCCGCAAGTGATGTCACCATTAATGCTAAAACTAATACTAAAGCTAAATATTTATATCTTCTCATAATTTTCCTCCTTAAATATAATATGTAATTGATATATAAAGCCTTGATTTAGGCAATTATAACGCTTACTCTTTTACGCCACCCGCCATAATCCCTTGTACAAAGTATTTTTGTATAAATGGATATAAAAAGATAATGGGCCCTATTGTTATTACGGTAATTGCCATTTTTACAGTTTCAGCAGGTAATTTCATTGCTGAAGCACCCGCAGGAATACGACCTGAACTAAGGGCATTTACATTAGATAGTATAGTGTATAAATAATATTGTAATGGAAATAAATCCTTGTTATTAATAAAGATTAGTGCATTCCACCAATCATTCCAATACTGCAGGCCATACATTAAACCAACTGTTAACAATGCTGTTTTGGATAGTGGTATAGCAATTAGCCAAAATATGGTGAAATAGTTAGCACCATCAATTTTAGCAGCCTCATAAAGAGAAGGCGATATACTACTAAAATAACTTCTCATTAAGAACATATTCCATACACTTAGCATGGATGGAAGAATTAAAGCCCCTAGGGAATTCTTTAGCCCATAAAAGTTGACACACACAACGTACCAAGGTATTAAACCTGCTGAAAAAATAATTGTAAAGTTACAGATAAAGGCTATAATATTACGGTATTTTAAGGTTTTTATTGATAAGGCGAATGCAATCATACTAGTTATAAGCATAGCCCCACCAGTGCCTACTACTGTTACGAATATGGTCACACCATAGGATTTCAATATACGCTTACCACTATTTATAAATATATAACGATAAGTATCTAGATTGGCTTTCTGTGGCAATATTGAATAACCTTTGGTCACAATTTCTCTTTCATCTGAAATCGATACACTTAGGGTTAACAGTAGTGGATACAAACAAACAATGGCAAATAAGCTAATGAACGCATATGCCATAATCTTCATTATTTTGTCACTCCTACTTTGTCGCAATTTAGAACAACCCCTCTCCATCATTTATTTTTTTAGCAATTTTATTAGCCGCAGTTACTAATATCAAGCCCATAATTGATTGAAATAACCCAACGGCTGTTGCATAGGAGAATCCTAAGGTCCTCATAGCCTGATAAACATATGTATCAATAACTGTTACGGCATCTATCAATACGGGATTATTTCCAACAATACCATAAACCATTCCAAAGTCACCATAAAAAATTCGTCCTATGCTCAGTAGCGTTAATACAACGGCTGTAGGCTTTAGAAGCGGAAGTGTTAAGTACCAGATTTGTTGAAACTTATTAGCACCATCTACTTTAGCAGCCTCATAAAGTGCAGGATCAAAATTAGCCATTGCTGCTAGATAAACAATTGAGCTATACCCACTCCATTTCCACACACTGGCGCTAATTAAAATTCCCTTCCAATATTTTGGTTCTGCATACCAACGTACAGGTTCAAATCCTATTGATTTTAAAATACTGTTAATAACACCAATATCTGTCGAAAAGAGTCCATAAATAATAGCACCGATTACAACCCAAGATAAAAAATAAGGAAAAAACATGACACTTTGTGTTAATTTTTTATATGTTTTACTTTGTATTTCTTGAATGAATATGGCGATTGAAATTGGGACAATAAGCCCTAAAATAATACCAAATATATTAATATAAAGGGTATTATAAATTACTTTTCCTGCCATTCTACTCGTGAAAAACATCCTAAAGTTTTCTAACCCTATAAATTCACTTCCAAATATGCCATCAACTACATTAAAGTCAGTAAAAGCCATCCAAATGCCTGCAAAAGGAATATAGCAGAACATAATTAATATAATCAACGCCGGCACACACATTAGGTACAGTATTTTATTTTCATGCCATTCCTTTTTTAAATTTTCCATGATTGTGTTCCTACCTCCTTGTTTACTTTTTAAAGCTAATCTTCATCTGACTCAGGTGCCTTTGGGTCTTCTAAAGGATAATATCCTTCTGGATAGTAAGTATCCCAGATATGAAACAATTCATCTCTATTTTGGGTGTCTACATCTACCTGACCTACCTGATAAAAACCATCTTGA
>CAYRAL010000244.1:0-2824 GCA_964422235.1 uncultured Candidatus Epulonipiscium sp.
ATTTTATTTTGATCTTCTATGGTTTCAAAACAACTTGCAAACTGTGAAGGATTTGTAATATGCCCATCTACTTGTCTTTCATATATTAACTTTACTAACTTCTTAAAAAATGGATCTATAAATTCTTCAGGTTTCAAATGCTCTTTTACGCCTTTTAAGATATTGGGATATACGCACATAAGTTGTAATAATTCTGATTGAGTTTTAAAATATCCATCTTGAGCTTTTGTATACTTACTTATATCTTGCTTTGATGCCGCATTTTGTTTAGATATATTCTGTCCTTTTGTTTCCTGGCTTTGTATATGACGCATCTTTTTACGAATTTCCGTTTTTAGGGAATCCGGATCTATATGATACTGCTTTGCTACTTGTTGCGTATATATTTCTTGTTCAACTGCATTTTTTAATTCTGCAATTAGAGTTGAAGTCTCATCAATAAATCTAATTTTTTGCTCTACATTTTCAATATCATATTTAAGTTTTATCATTTTGATTTGAAATGTCACTGCACCGACGGCATTATTCCCCAGCTCTATTAAAGAATCAACCCCATTTTCTATAATATAATCATCCGGATCTTGCTGGTCAGGTAGGTGTAGAACTCTTACTTTAATATTAGCTAATTGTAAAATTGGTATTGCCCTTATGGTTGCACGTATACCAGCATCGTCACTATCATAAAGTAATATAACCTCATCGACATATCTTTTAATTAATTTGGCGTGACCTGTGGTGAAGGCCGTTCCTAGTGTGGCCACTACATTATGAATTCCTGCCTGATACATTGCTATAACATCCATATAACCTTCTACAATAAAAAGTTCCTTTTTCCCTGAAACACGGGCATAGTTAAGGCTATATAAGTTCATGTTCTTTTCAAATAAAGATGTCTCTGGTGAGTTTAAATATTTAGGATTGGACTCATCCAGAACTCTCCCTCCAAAGGCAATAACTTTGCCATGAACATCAAAAATAGGAAACATTAGCCTATCACTAAACCGATCATAGTATCCTTTTCCATGCTTACTCTTTATAACAAGTCCACTTTGTAAAATCAATTCTGTACTATAGTTTTTGCTTTTTAAGTAGTCGTATAAATCATAATGATTGCCTTTTGCATATCCGAGTCCAAACTTTTTTTGGATCTCTTTACTAAGTTGCCGTTTCCTTAAATATTCTTTTGCCTCTTTTTCTTCTCCATGCTGCAAATTATAATAAAAATACCGCCCGGCTTCTTTGTGTATATCTAATAATATTTGCTTTTTTTGAATTACTTTTTTTGCCTCCTCGGAATACTCTGCTTGAGGGAGTAAAATATTTCTCTTTTCTGCTAAAAGTTTAATGGTTTCTATGAAATTATAATTTTCTTTTTCCATAATAAAAGTAATAACATTCCCACCTGCACCACATCCAAAACAATAATACATCTGTTTTTCGTCACTAACAGAAAATGAGCCTGTTTTTTCATTATGAAATGGACATAATCCAAAATGCGAATTCCCTTTTTTCTTTAAAGTGACATACTCAGATACAACCTCAACAATATCGTTTTGACTGCGTATTTCTTCTATAATTTCTTCAGGATAATACATCTTTAATCCCTACTTCCTAAATGCTATTTAAAATAAGTTATTTAGCATACTCTATATAGTATTCTACAATAAAGTGCTTTTTCCTTTTTATATTGATATTTTTAGTAGACATCCCAAGATAAAGGCAAATACAACTGACAATATAGATTAATGGCATAGCGATCCGTCATTCCTGCTATATGATCACATACAACTTGCTCTATGTCATCATTATGATCATAATCCCTTGGAAACTCTGCCGTTAGTAGGTGACTATTTTCCATATAGTATGAGTATAATTGAGTCACAATATGCTTTGCCTTATTTTCTTGTAGTTTAGCATCTGATCCTATATACACGTTTTTAAACAAAAATGCTCTTAGGCTGGTGTATGCCCCAAAAACGTCTTCACTCATGATAATTTCATCTTTACCTATACTATTGGTTATAATATCCCTAATTAAAGTGTTAATTCGATCTCCAAAAGATTGCCCAAGTACATTGATTGCATCTTTCGGTAATTCTTCCTCTTTAAGCACATTCCCCCTAATTGCATCGTCGATATCATGATTAATATAGGCTATTTTATCTGAAAATTGAACAACCTTCCCTTCTAAAGTGCTAGGTAAACCCTTGGTTTGGTGGTTTAATATGCCATCTCTTACTTCATATGTCAAATTCAAACCTTTCCCACCTTTTTCTATATGGTCTACAATACGCAAACTATGGGTATTATGTTCAAAGTTATTGTTTGTCAGTTCTTGTAAGGCTTGTTCACCGGCATGCCCAAAAGGCGTATGCCCTAAATCATGCCCAAGGGCAATAGCCTCTGTTAAATCTTCATTGAGGCTTAGACTTCTAGCTATAGTCCTAGCAATTTGTGCGACTTCTAGTGTATGGGTTAACCTAGTTCTATAATGATCTCCTTCTGGTGATATAAAAACTTGGGTTTTGTGAGCCAATCGTCTAAAAGTTTTACAGTGCAGTATACGATCTCTATCTCTTTGAAAATCCGTCCTTATACTACATTTTTCTTCTTTTATTTTTCTTCCTTTTGAGTCTGAACTCTTTACTGCGTACTGACTAAGATTCTGATGTTCTTTTTCTTCATATATTTCTCTAATGTTCATCGCATCATACACCTCCTGTAATATCCTTTGTTATTGTTATATATACTACATTTTTTCCTAAAACCCTTTATTTACGCTATAAATTCTCTCAAAATAGCTAAAAAGGAGTCTATTTTTGAA
>CAYRAL010000245.1:0-2812 GCA_964422235.1 uncultured Candidatus Epulonipiscium sp.
TTCCAATTTCTGAATTAATAGGATCTTCTAGCAGGTCCACTCCTGCCATACTCTCATCATTTAGACTATCAAAGTCTGGTGGCAATGTGTCAATATCATCAAATTCGTAGGTTTTGAAAAAATCATCGTAAGTATCATCTTGATCCATTTCTGCAATTCGGTCCCCCTTATCGTCAAAGATTGGCTGAACGGCATTTTTGTTGTCCATGTTGTCTGTAAAGTTAAGATAAGCAGCGATTGATACCATAAAAACAAGTGCTGTTATAATGATTTGATTTCTTTTAAATACAAACATATTTGACTCCCCCTTATTATTTTCTTAGCGTTTGCAATTGATGAACCGTTACTCTGTGCGCCGGGATCCCAAGTAGGGTCTGGGCTGATTGGCTAATGGCCTGTTTTACTGCGCTATGCCCGGCTCCCTGGGCAATGATGAGAATCCCTTGTATTTCTGGTTGCTTTTCCTTAACGACAACCGGCTCATTCCCTGAAGTCACGTTTAGGTTTTGCATCACAACCTTTGTTTGGTCATCATAGTTGTTTACCTCTCTAGACCCACCGTCTGTATCTTCTTCTAGTGTAGACGAGGTATGACTTGTCATGTCTTGTGCCAAAATTATTTCTTTCCCATATGTAGTCGTAATCATCACCTCAACTTCACCAACTCCTTGCATCTTTTTTAAAATAGCCTTCAATCTTTTTTCCATTGCTACTTCATAAGGCTCACTATCTCCCACTTCTGAGCTGCTACTGTTATTAGCTGTAGAGATGAAAGTCTTAGGCTCTGGCACCTCGCCAACCCCTTGATCTGGATTTTTAAACTGACTACTGACAATAAGAAGCATCACCCCTGTTACTAGTAGACCTAGTATTTTATAGATTGTTTTTTTGTCTCTTTTGTCCTCTGCTAGTATTTTACCTAGTATTTTCAAATTATCACCTCTCTAGGAATTCTTTTGTACTGTAATATTTATATTAGCCTCGGGCAGATTATAGAAGTCAATTAGGCAAGTTTTTATTTTTTCTTGAATTTGTCCTGCTATTTGATCACTACTATAACTTTTTATCTGCTTACTACCTACCTTTATTTTTGGTATGTTAATTATTTTTTTATTTGTTATTTCCTCTCTCTGCTCCACAATCATACTAATAGTGGTTATTTTTCCAAATTCTGTTGAGTCTGTATCTTGGTCAAAGTCAATGTCTAGTTGCAATACTGCTACTTTGTCACTCTTTTCAATAATATCCGTCATTTGGGGGATTAGTTTTTCTTTGTAATTTCCTAGAATGATATCCTTTTGAGCTTCTAAGTATTGACCACTCTGGTTTTTTATTGATGTACTTTCAATCTCTGTCTCATATCTTTTTAAGATATCTGTGTAATCTGGCTTATTTTTAAAAACAAAAGTATTAATAGGGGCCAAAATAGTTATGATGACAATAAGCCCAAGGACCATCTTGATGTATTTTTCAAAATCCCCTTTTGGCATAATAAGATTAATAACACTGGTAAATATAATAATCATTGCAATGCTTTGGGTGTATTGTGATACTGCATGAATCATTGGTCCCTCCTATCTCATGACTTCATTTCATTGTTTTATCTCTTTATTTACCTCATCATGGCCGTAACATTACTCACCCCTACTAAAATAAGCATGTTTAGTATAAATAGCACCATGACTGTGGTAAGTGTCCCGAGTAGGTAGCCGGTTGCTCGTCCCATTCCTGATAGGGCCCCAGCGATTCTTTTATTCGTGATAGGCTCTATAATGGCAGCCGTTAGTTTATAAACCACCATACATAGGAATACTTTGATTAAAGGAACTACGCAAATCAGTAAGAGTACAATAATAATTCCTACCGTATAGGAGTTTTTGACCATTAAACCGCAGTTCATTACTAGATCCACTGCACCACTTAAAGCCTCCCCCACAACTGGAACAAATGCTGATGTCATGCTTTTTGCAGCCTTATTGAGGGTCCCATCCATAAAAGGGGTTGTTAAGCCGTGAATACCCATGATGCCTACAAAAAGTGTAACAATTCCCCTTAAAGTCCATTTTATTAAGGAGTAGGACAGTTCTATAAGGGCTTCTATTTTAAAGTCTTCACTTATATTACTGACAACTTGCAAAACCGATACAAAAAAAACCATTGGCACCACTGTATTTTTAATAATAGCTGTCCCAATTTGAATGGATGAAATCACCAGCGGCTGAAAAATACTGCCACTTGCTATATTTCCTGTAGAGATTAACAAGGTAACCATGACAGGTATTGAAGCCTGCATGGTAGTAGCCATTTGATCTATAGTTTTGTAGGCAATGTCCATGGCGATCATAAATGATTCTGTTAAGGCTAAAATTAAGACAATATAACAAACATAAAAGGCTACTTCTGATGTTGATTTACTTTGAAAAGAAGTACTTAGGCTAGATAGTACAGTGCAAAAAACCCCAAGGATTATGAGCCTGCCCATTAGGCTAAGATAGACATCTATTTCTCCAAAAGTAAGACTTATAATTCCCTTTAGTATGTTCATGGGACTTATATTTTGATTACCTGTAACTACGTCTATCATTGCTTTTTTTATATCAAATCCTTTTAAATATGGATTGGACTCTTCAGACTTCACTTTGTCTATTGCCTTTTCAGCTTCTGATAGATCTAGCACATTTATTTGCTTATTGATAATGGAATCCACTGTCTCATCTGCAAATAATGGGCTGCATATTATCAATAACATTATGGTTACCATAACAATAACCCTTTTCATCCCGATGCGCCTGCCCCTGCAAGGCCAACAGCA
>CAYRAL010000246.1:0-2807 GCA_964422235.1 uncultured Candidatus Epulonipiscium sp.
TATTTATTGTTTTAAATATAAAATCTGAAATGTAGAAACAGAATATACTGTATATCGAGGAAAATATTAGTAGTATACCTATTTGTATGTAAGTATTAGTTTTTATCACAACACCAAATACAGGTATCCCTACTATAAAAGTCATGGTACTTAGGGCAATGGTTAAAGCTATTGTTGATATCAAAAAAATAATTACTTTTTTATTCGTATAATAATGGCTAGCTCCAAGTGCCAATCCTACTACCCCATTTGTAGATAGAAAAAACATTCCTTCATGGACACTAAAAAGTGAAATTAATAGGCCTGCCGTTATATATCCTACTATACCTATTTTAGGGTTCATTTTTGCAATCATATAGATAGGCAGTGTACTTAGCATTGTGGCTAAGACAAATATCTCTGAAAACACAACAGGTATAATTTGAAATACAACTGCTAGGGTTACAAATAAGGCTCCTATTACAATTAATTTTGTATGATTCATATAATCCCACCTTAATCTTTCTTATTTAACATACTATTCTAGGTTTAGGTGGAATAGTATTCGTTATAGTCAAGATACCCGGCACAGGGGTTATTTGGAAGATCTCAAAGGATTGATAAAGTCGACTTCTATTATTAGCATTGCTATAATAATAGCGATTCCCCCAGCAAACAAAAAGTAAGTAAATATTTCATATCCTAGCATGACTGAAAGCAAGCTTCCAATAAGGGCTTCTGTTGATACAATAATTGAAACTTTACTTGGGGATGCATACCGTTGACATACTGTTTGGATTGTGTATGCAATAAATGTGCTAAAAATCCCTAAATAGAGAACTGCTAATAAGCCCTTAAGAGAAGTAAAGGCAGAAAAATCACGATCCATTAGCATAAACATAATAAACGAATAGACGGCTGAAGTGGTAATTTGCAAAAAGGTTAGACGATTTGAATTCATTCTTGGGGCAAATTTCCCCATCATTACCGTATGCATTGCAAAAGCTACGGCACATAAAAGAGTAAGGCTATCCCCTATGCCTAAGGTGATGCCCCCACTTGGTCCAAAAGCTAGCATGCCAATCCCTGCTAGGCATATTGTGGCTGCCAAAAACACCTTGTTTTCTGGCTTCTTTCTTAAAATAAACCAACTTAAGAAAGGGACCATTACCACAGAGGTGGCTGTGATAAAGGCATTAGAAGAAGGTGTTGTAAAGACAAGTCCTATGGTTTGAAGGGTAAATCCTAAAAACAACAATGTTCCTGCTATTACACCTGCTTTTAAGTCTATCTTCCTCATTCTTTTAATGTCTTCTTTAAAGAATGTCCCTAAGACCATTGATGCCGCTGTAAAACGGACAAACATAATAAAGGCTGTACTTAAGCCCTCATCTATTGCAATTTGAGTTGCAATAAATCCTGAGCCCCAAATTAAGGCTACAAAGAGCAAGCCTAAGCTTACCCATAAATTTAATTTATTTTTCATTTTGACCCTCATAATTCTTTATTATTTTTAATGCTAACTCTACGAAGTCTGCCCTTTATAGGCGTTGTTTGAAGGGCCTTTAAAACAATAGGTCCTTTATTATTTAGAATTTCAACGAAACTAGAGACATCTTGTATATTAATAATGCCTATATCCGCAGCGGTTACACCTTCCAGATTACTAATTGCTCCAACAAGATCGACGGGTCTCATTTTGGTTTTTTTACCTGATGCAATGTGGAGTTTCATGATTTCTTTATTAAGCTCCTCTGTTACATTTTCTTTTAGAGTTGGTTGCATATTTATTTTTGCATCAAACACTGCTCTTGCTGCTTTTACCTGATCTATATTTGGCTCACTTGCCTTATCTATTTCAAATCCGATATAACCATGAATATCGACTAAAAAACGTTCTTCATTAGGGGTTACGAAAGTTATGGCATTCCCGCTTTTTCCAGCTCGCCCTGTTCTGCCTGTGCGATGAACATAACTTTCTACTTCTTCGGGTATATCATAGTTAATGACATGGGTAATATTGTCAACATCAATTCCTCTAGCAGCTACATCCGTTGCAATCAGATACCTGAAATACCCTTTTTTAAAGCTTTCCATAATCTTTGTTCTGTCTTCTTGCTCCATACCACCATGAATCTTTTCACATGTATAGCCTTTTCTAGCTAGATCTTGCTCTACTTGGTCTACCTTTTCCCTGGTGTTACAGAAAATGATACAGCTGTCTGGATTTTCTATGATTGTAATGTCTCCTAACAACGCCATCTTATTTTTCTCAGCCACTTCATATCTGTGATGCTGAATGTTTTGTGTTGTAAGACCTCTTCCTTTAATTTCGATATAAGTCGGGTCTTTCATATACTTATCCGACAATCTTTTTATATCCTCTGGTAATGTTGCAGAAAATAACATAGTCATTCTCTTTTTAGGGCTTGCCCCTATAATGGATTCTACTACTTCTAAAAAGCCCATACTAAGCATCTCATCAGCCTCATCGATAACAAGGTACTGAATAGCACTTAAGTCCAATGTAGCCCTATCTATATGATCTTGCACCCTACCTGGTGTTCCTACAACCACGTGCATTTTTTGTTTAAGTTCCTTCTCCTGACGAATAAAAGGGTATTTGCCATATATAGCCATGGTTTTTAACCTTTTAAATTTACCAATGTTACTGATGTCTTCTTTAACCTGAATAGCTAGTTCTCGTGTTGGCGTAAGAATAAGGGCCTGGGGCCTATTTTCTTCCCAGTCAATCATTTGGCAAATTGGAATCCCAAAAGCAGCTGTCTTACCACTGCCTGTTTGAGATTTAACGATTATATCCTTAT
>CAYRAL010000247.1:0-2806 GCA_964422235.1 uncultured Candidatus Epulonipiscium sp.
GGAGGGAAATAACAATGTCCAAAATTATCAAAGAAGGAATCACCTTTGACGATATTCTACTCGTTCCAGCATATTCTAATGTATTACCTCACCAGGTAGACTTGTCTACACAACTCACCAAATCAATTAAGTTAAACATACCTATTATGAGTGCAGGTATGGATACGGTAACAGAAACCCGCATGGCAGTATCCATTGCCAGACAAGGTGGCATTGGGATTATTCATAAAAATATGTCAATTGAACAGCAAGCAGAAGAGGTAGATCGTGTAAAGCGCTCTGAAAATGGCGTTATTACAGATCCTTTTTTCTTAAGTCCTGAGCACTATGTATATGATGCAAATGAGTTAATGGCAAAATACCGTATTTCGGGTGTGCCTATTACAGAAGGAACAAAACTCGTAGGAATCCTAACCAATAGGGACCTGCGTTTTGAGACTAACTTTAACCGCAAAATTAAAGAAGTCATGACTTCCAAAAATTTAATTACTGCTAAAGAGGGAACCACACTGGCAGATGCTAAAGAAATTTTAGGCCAACATCGCATTGAAAAGCTTCCAATCGTAGATGACGCAGGAAATCTAAAAGGACTTATTACCATCAAAGATATAGAAAAAGCAATTATATATCCAAACTCAGCTAAAGATGGACAAGGAAGACTTTTAGTTGGAGCAGCAGTAGGGGTTACAGGAGATGTAATGGAGAGAATTGAAGCCCTTGTAAAGGCTCAAGTAGACGTTGTTACAGTTGATACAGCTCACGGACATTCCCAAGGTGTTATTGATACAGTAAAGAAAATAAAGGCCAAATACCCAGAACTTCAGGTAATTGCTGGTAACGTTGCAACAAAAGAAGCAACTATAGCGCTTATTGAAGCAGGGGCAGATGCGGTAAAAGTAGGAATTGGACCAGGTTCAATTTGTACAACAAGAGTTGTTGCAGGGGTTGGTGTGCCACAAATTTCAGCAATTGAAGACTGTGCCCAGGGAGCTAAGCCATACGGGGTACCAATTATTGCAGATGGTGGTATTAAGTACTCAGGTGACTTGGTTAAGGCAATCGGTGTAGGCGCAAGCGTTTGTATGATGGGGTCTATGCTTGCTGGATGTGAAGAAAGCCCAGGAGAAATGGAACTATACCAAGGACGTAAATACAAGGTTTACAGAGGTATGGGATCTATTGCATCAATGGAAAAAGGAAGTAAAGATCGTTACTTCCAAAGCGATGCTAAAAAACTTGTACCAGAAGGTGTTGAAGGAAGACTTGCCTACAAAGGTGAACTAGCAGATACCATATTCCAATTACTAGGTGGACTCCGAGCTGGAATGGGATATGCAGGAGCAAAAGATATTGCAACCCTTATAGAGGAAGCTAGATTTACTAGAATTACAGGTGCGGGTCTTAAAGAAAGCCATCCACATGATATTCAAATTACAAAGGAAGCACCAAACTATAGCGTTGAATACTAAAACCAATTAATAGGAGGCTTACTCATTAATGAAATATGAATTAGTACTAATCATAAACCTAGGTGGCTCAAATAATCAGATGCTTGCAAGGCAAGTTAGGGACAATCACGTCTATTGTGAAGTTGCTCCATACGGCATTACAACAAAAGAGCTTGAGGACAGAAAGCCCAAGGGAATTATTTTCTCAGCAGACAACATTGAAATAGCAAAACAAGCTAATGCAGAAAAGATTAAAGAAATAGAAGCCTTGAATATTCCAACAATCTTTACACAAGGTATAAAAACAGATCAAGACAACCAAGCACTTTGTGCTTTCTTATATGATACTTGTGGATGTGACAAAGGCTGGAAGATGGATGACTTTGCAAAGAATGCTATAGCGCAGCTTAAAGAAAAGTTAGAAGGAAAAAAGGTTTTATGTGCCCTGTCAGGGGGAGTAGACTCTTCTGTAGCAGCTGTTTTAATTCATAAAGCTATCGGTAAAGACCTAACATGTATCTTTGTTGATCATGGCCTAATGCGTAAAGATGAAGGTGATGAGGTCGAAAAGACATTTGGGGAAGAATTTGATATGAACCTGATTAGGGTTAATGCCGAAGATCAGTTTTTATCAAAGCTAGCAGGAGTATCAGATCCTGAGAAAAAACGTAAGATCATCGGCGAAGAATTCATTCGAATATTCGAAGTAGAAGCCAAAAAGATCGGCACAGTGGACTTCCTAGTTCAAGGAACCATCTATCCAGATATAATCGAAAGTGGTACAAAAGAGGAACTAGCTGTTAAATCCCACCATAATGTAGGGGGATTACCTGATCATGTAGACTTTAAAGAAATTATTGAACCACTTAGTATGTTATTTAAAGACGAAGTGCGAGACGTAGGACGAGCCATTGGAATTCCTGAATTTTTAGTTGCCCGCCAACCATTCCCAGGACCAGGTCTTGGCATTAGAGTCATCGGAGATATTACAAAAGAGAAGTTAGAAATCCTTCGTGAAGTCGATTTTATCTATAGGGATGAAGTAGCAAAGGCAGGTCTTGATAAGGCAATCTGGCAGTACTTTGCAGTCTTAACAGACCTTAAAACAGTAGGTGTGACAGATAATAAGAGAACCTATAGTTATACTGTAGCTCTGCGGGGGGTCACATCCGTAGACGGCATGAGTGCGGACTGGGCAAGAATACCACATGACGTACTAGCCAAGATGTCTACAAGGATTACCAGTGAAGTAGTAGGGGTTAATAGGGTGGTGTATGACATTACGGGCAAACCACCGGCAACCATTGAGTGGGAATAGTTAAAACAAAAGATAAAAGCTTATAAAACCAATGCTTACA
>CAYRAL010000248.1:0-2804 GCA_964422235.1 uncultured Candidatus Epulonipiscium sp.
TACTAGATGTAGATACATTGCCAAAGAGGATTTATGATCAATCCCCCATAATACCACTGATAGATGAAGAAAATTTTAGTTTGCGCCATATGGAAAAACAGACCATTGAGCGGGCTCTTCAACACTTTGGAAGCTCTACAGAAGAAAAAAAGTTAGTAGCAAAGCAGTTAGGAATTGGTCTTGCTACTTTATATCGTAAAATAGAAGAGTATCAATTATCAAAATGAGAAATAAAATAAAAACAAGCTTTCAAATGCAATGGATATAGGGAAACAGGCATATTATCAAAATGATAATTAATTATCATTTTGATAATATGCCTGTTTTTATGCTGCTATAAAGAGGTTAAAGGTAAATTAAAGAGGAATAAGCTCAAAAAAATAAGGGTAAAATACAATTTAGGCTAAAAAAGTTGGCACACATCTTGCTATATATATTAGTGAGGAAAAATAATAAGAAAAAACAATTAAGAAAGGTAGATAAAAATGAAAGAAAATAAAATCATGAAATGGGTAGAGAGTACTGTCAGTAGAGATGAAGATCATACAAAAGTAAGTGTAAAGGATTTTGATGTGGATCAAGCTAAGAAAGTACGTAATTTCCATAAGAGTTTCCCACAATATACAGTAACGCCTTTAGCAGAATTAGATGCATTAGCAAATGAATTAGGGGTTAGTAAGATTTGGCTTAAAGATGAATCTTATCGTTTTGGTTTAAATGCATTTAAAGTATTAGGCGGCGCATATGCCATTGGGAACTACCTAAGCGAACATATAGGGAAAGATATTGAAGATATGCCTTTTGAACAATTAACATCAGAAGAAACAAAAGCAAAATTAGGAGATGTTACATTTGTAACAGCAACTGACGGAAACCATGGTAGGGGTGTGGCATGGGTTGCCAATCAACTCGGTCAAAAATCTGTTGTTTATATGCCAAAGGGTTCTGCTCAAATGAGATTTGATAACATTGCCAAAGAAGGCGCTCATGTTGAAATACAAGATATGAACTATGATGATGCGGTTCGCCTAGCCAATGGTAATGCAGAAAAATATGGATGGGTTATGGTACAAGATACAGCATGGGAAGGATATGAAGATATTCCTCTTTGGATTATGCAAGGATATGAAACCATTATTGATGAAATTATGGAGCAAATTGAAGAAAAAGGGCAAGAGTATCCAACACATATTATTTTACAAGCAGGGGTAGGATCATTTGCAGGTGCCATGCAAGGATATGTGGCAGCAAGATTTGGTAAAGATAGACCCATTACAATCGTAGTTGAGCCTCATAATGCGGCATGTATCTATAAATCTGCTTTAGTAAATGACGGTGCACCTCATGCAGTAACAGGAAGGCACGAAACCATTATGGCAGGTCTTGCATGTGGAGAGCCGAACACAGTTGGTTGGGGAATACTACGTGACTATGCAGATGCTTATGTATCTTGTGATGATGAATTATCAGCAAGAGGTATGAGAATTTTATCTAGTCCACTTGGCAAGGATCCAAGAGTAATTGCAGGGGAATCAGGTAGTGTTGGCCTTGGACTACTAAGTGCTGTAATGGAGCGGGAAGATTGTAAAGAGTTCACAAATGCCCTTAAATTAGATGAAAATTCTAGAGTATTACTCATTAGTACTGAAGGGGATACAGATGTTGACGGATTTAAAAGTGTCGTATGGGATGGCAGTAGCCCATATAAGCCACAATAAAAATATATTAAACAATAAAGAGCGGAGGAAAAATTATGTTATCAGAGCAAAGAAAAGAACAAGCAGTTGAGTTTGTACAAAGTTTAATTCGTATTCCAAGTTATTCAGGTGAAGAAGGTGAAGTTGTAGAATGTATTAAAGAGAACCTAAGCAAACTTGGATATGACGAATGTTTCGTCGATGAGTATGGAAACGTTATTGGACGTCTTAAAGGAAATAGACCAGGAAAGAGTATTTTATACGATGCCCATATTGATACCGTACCAGTCATTGATCCATCTGTATGGACACAAGATCCATTTGGTGGGGAGATAGTTGATGGGAAGTTATACGGTAGAGGTACCACTGATATGAAAGGTTCATTCGCTGCAATGGCAATAGCAGCAGCGTTTTTCAGCCAAGATGTAAACAGGGACTTTGCAGGAGATATTTATGTGGCAGGTGTTGTCCATGAAGAATGTTTTGAAGGGGTAGCAGCACGAAAAATCAGCGAGAAAGTAAAACCAGATTATGTGGTAATTGGAGAAGCTTCCGAGTTAAACCTAAAAATAGGACAACGTGGAAGAGCGGAAATTGTTGTCGAAACCTTCGGGGTACCAGCCCACTCTGCCAATCCACATAAGGGTGTAAATGCTGTATACCAAATGTCTAAGGTGATTGATAGAATCAGAAACTTAGAAATGACTTACCAAGAAGGACTTGGACATGGCATATTAGAACTAACAGATATAAAATCTTCACCTTATCCAGGCGCTTCTGTTGTGCCAGACCACTGCCGAGTAACTTATGATAGAAGGCTCTTAGTAGGGGAAACAAAAGAAGGCGTCCTAAAGCCTATTCAAGACTTACTTGATCAAATGCAAGAAGAAGACCCTACCCTTAAAGCAAAAGTTTCTTATGCAGTTGGAAAAGAAAAGTGTTACACAGGCAATATGATCGAAGGAGAAAGATTCTTCCCTGGATGGTTATATGATGAAGAAGATGAGTTTGTTCAAAAAGCATATAAGGCACTTAAGATTGCAGGACTTGACCCTGAGATAACTCAGTACTCATTCTGTACAAATGGTAGCCACTATGCAGGAGAAG
>CAYRAL010000249.1:0-2800 GCA_964422235.1 uncultured Candidatus Epulonipiscium sp.
TCTATCTTTTTTGCTCCGCCCATATAAGGAACAAGGACTTCTGGAATAAGAACACTACCATCTTCTTGCTGACAGTTTTCTAAAACTGCAGCTGTACAGCGCCCAACAGCTAGGCCACTGCCATTTAGTGTATGAATAAATTCAGCCTTATCTTTCGTATTGTTCTTATATTTAATATTTGCACGTCTTGCCTGGAAGCTTTCAAAGTTAGAACAACTTGAGATTTCTACATATCTACCATAGCTTGGCATCCACACTTCTATGTCATATTTCAGTGCTGCTGTAAATCCAAGATCCCCCATACAAATCTTTACGACACGGTATGGGATGTTTAAGCCTTGAAGGATTACTTCCGCATCCTTTGTTAACTGTTCAAGCTCTGCATAGGAATCTTCTGGTTTAGTAAATTTAACAAGCTCTACTTTATTAAATTGGTGCTGACGAATAATACCTCTTGTATCTCTCCCAGCTGATCCTGCTTCTGCTCTAAAACATGCTGTATAGGCGCAATGTCTAATAGGAAGATCTGCCCCATCTAAAATCTGATCCCTATACATATTCGTAACAGGCACTTCAGCTGTAGGTACTAGGTAGTAATCTGTATCTTGGATTTTAAAGGTATCTTCTTCAAATTTAGGCAATTGCCCTGTACCAATCATACTTTTTTTGTTTACCATAAAAGGCGGGAAAACTTCTGTGTAACCATGTTTATCTGTATGGGTATCAAGCATGTAGTTCATTAGTGCACGCTCCAGCCTTGCACCTAATCCCTTATAAACAACAAAGCGGGCACCTGTTATTTTAGCCCCTTTTTCAAAGTCTAAAATATCCAATTGCTCTCCTATATCCCAATGCGCCTTTGGTTCATATTCAAATTCATGAGGCTCTCCAAACTTACGTATTTCCACATTATCTTCGTCCGTGTGACCTGCTGGAACACTTGGATGAGGCATATTAGGAATACTAAGTAATACATTATTTAACTTTTCTTCTATTTCCCTTAGCTCACTATCAAATTCTTTAATTTTATCAGAAAGAATTTTCATATCCTCAAATACCTTACTTGTATCTTTGCCTTCTCGCTTCATTAATGGTATTTGTTTAGATACACTGTTTTGCTCTTTCTTTAGTAATTCCACCTCTTGAAGAATCCCTCTTCTTTTTGTATCTAAATCCGTAAATAGATCAAGATCAAATGTTTCATTACGATCTACTAGCATTTGTTTAACTTTGTCCATATCTTCTCTTAATAACTTAACATCTAACATTCTCTTCACTCCTTCTTATATTGTTACCATATGGTCTATCTTGTAAAAAATTAAAGCCCGCCCTTCATATTATTATGAAGGACGAGCATTTTATACTCGTGGTACCACCTATCTTGCCGCATTATCGGCCACTTTAGTCACGCTATATAGGGCGTGGCCCTTTCAGTTCATCACTGATAGCTCCGAAAGCGGAATTATTTTGGTATGCTTGTTGATTTACACCAACCATCAACTCTCTGCAAAAGCATTATTCAAAATTGTTCTTTCATCATGGCTAATATATCATATGGATTTTCTATGTTTATTGTATCATCATTACATTATTATAGCATATTAAACTTTTTTTGCAATGCGTGTATAAAATGTTTTAGAGTTGACCATAATATAATTGTACCAAGTGTGAGGTACATCGCTAAATCCCCCCTCAACCCAGGTTTCTCCCCCTGAAACCTGGGTTCTTTTTATCCTTTTTTATGGACATTACATATTTTCTACATTTTTCTATTAACTTTTCACTATAATTTAGTAATTTTCAACAAAATATTTTAAACCATAATATTTTATGTGCATAATCCTTAGCAAACAGATTCTTATGATTTATTTTTCGTTATATTTTTAACAACTACTTATTGACTCCTCTTATTTATTGTGATATTATTAACATGTAATCTAAATAACTAACCAAATTAAATACTGATTTTTTGTTGACAAGGTATAGGCTTTGAGATGAAATGAATTATTTTTTCCAAACACTTGTTAATACTTTAACATTTAATCGTATCAATTTGGCCACTAACATGTTTATAATCCATTTATATATTTAACCAAATAAGGAGGATCATGATGTCAGATAATAAACCAAAACAAGAAACAACTAAGCCAGTAGATGCCAATGCTATGGTAGACACGCTTGTAAAGAATGCTGATAAGGCGCTCCAGGCTTATATGGAGCTTACACAAGAACAAGTAGACGAAATTACTAAAGCAATGGCCCTTGCAGGTGTTAAAGAACATATGTATCTCGCAAAATTAGCCGTTGAAGAAACAGGTAGAGGTATTTTTGAAGATAAAGTAACTAAAAATATCTTCTCTACAGAATTTGTATACCACAGTATCAAGTACGATAAAACAGTGGGTATTATTGAAGATAACGAAGAAGAAGGATACTCAGAAATTGCAGAACCTGTTGGTATCGTTGCAGGTGTAACTCCTGTTACTAACCCAACATCTACCACCATGTTCAAAGCTATTATTTCTGCTAAAACACGTAATCCGATTATTTTTGGATTCCACCCATCTGCACAAAAATGTTCTGCTGAAGCAGCCCGTATCGTGCGTGACGCTGCAGTCGCTGCAGGTGCACCAGAGCACTGTATACAATGGATTGAGTTCCCATCTATTGATGCAACTAACGCACTTATGAATCACCCTAATGTAGCAATGATCCTAGCAACAGGTGGATCCGGAATGGTTCGCGCAGCCTATTCATCAGGTAAACCATCATTCGGTGTTGGAGCAGGAAATGTTCAAGT
>CAYRAL010000250.1:0-1450 GCA_964422235.1 uncultured Candidatus Epulonipiscium sp.
AAGATTCTATCCATTTGGTAGCCACCCATTTTCCACCATATCAGTGGTAGTGAGGCCAGTCCAGCTAGTAGGGCATAGCCAATATATTTCCAATCTATATTAGCAGCAAAGAGCATCAGTGCTATAAAGAAGATAAAGACCATAGCTGTACCAAAGTCAGGCTGTCTCATGATTAATAGGACTGGAAAGCCTGCAAAGGCTAGGATTTTCAAAAGGGTTAAAGGTTGGTTTATTGTTTCCTTATGGTTATCTATATATTTTGCTAGGTCTTTTGCTTTTAAAGTAGCACCATTGTTTTCAAATGATACGGCTGGTACACAAGATGGCAACATAAAATAGATGTTTAGTGGTAGGCTTTGGGACTCATTAATCATAAAGTCGAGCCCCCCTAAGCCACTAACATTTGCAATTTCATGTGGATCTGCAATGATGGTTGTTGTGCCAAAGGGCATGACGGTTTTTGCAAACCCTGTTGGGGTTACCATGGTAGATTCAATATGAACATGGGCGTCTATAAGGCCTGGGCAAATATATTTACCTTTTATATCTATTTCTGTATGGCCACTATAATTGCCAATTCCAACAATCATGCCATCTTGCACTGCAATATCGCCTGGTATTATTTCTTTTGTAAAGACATTAACCACATTTGCATTTTTTATAACATATTGAGACTTTGTTTCCCCTCTTGCTGAGCGTATTTGTTTTATTTTATTTTTAAGCATAAAATTTCTCCTAATTGATCATTATGTTGTTATTAAAAGCCTCTGCCTGCACCACCACCGCCAGATCTTCCGCCACCGCCGCCGAAGCCTCCTCCTCCACCGAATCCACCACCTCCAAAACCTCCTCCACGAAATCCTCCAGGACCACCAAAGAAGCCTCCCCTACGCCTTCCGCCGAAGCCTCCACCACCAAACATAAAAATAATGATTAAAACAATAACCATTATTATAAGTTGACCGGGACTTCTACGTGTGTTACCTGGTGGCCCTGGAACTTGGCTAATGATTTCATTATAGTCATCTAGTAAGCCTTGGTACTGATATTCCTGATTAATTTCATTAGCTATAGCATAAAATACACCTTTGATGCCATTATCATAGTCACCTTCAGATAAGCTCGCTATATTCATATCTAAGATTTGGCCTACTCTACCATCAGTGAGGGCTCCCTCTAGTCCATAACCCACTTCTACTTCAATCTTCCGCTCTTCTAGGGCTAGTAATATTAAAACACCGTTATCGTATTCTTTATTGCCAATGGCCCATTTTTCAAATACTTGTATTGCATAACTAGCTGCATCTATGCCTTCTAGGTCATCTACAGTTAAGACAACGACTTGAGGCTTTTCAGATTGTTTTTCATATTTTAGATTAAGGCCTCTTATAAAGTTTTTAGTATCTTCTTGTAAGAGGTTGGCATAATCAGCCACATAGAATTCCCTTGT
>CAYRAL010000250.1:1550-2792 GCA_964422235.1 uncultured Candidatus Epulonipiscium sp.
ATGCACCTTCTACTTCTGTGGATGCTTCTACTTTTTCATTAATGGTGCCAGCACCAGCAAGTTTTGCACGTGCATCTGCGAGATTTCCGAATACTTCTTTTTCCTGTGCCATAATTCCTTTAACGGAATTAACAAGATTAGGAATTAAATCTACTCTTCTTTGAAGTTTTGATTCTACGTTAGCCCATTGGTTGTCGACTTCGTTGCCAAGGGTTACAAATGAGTTGAATGTGTTAGCATACCACATTCCCCCAGCTCCTAGGATTACCACAATGGCCACTATGACACCTATTAATGTATTTCTTGAATTTTTCATATTTCATTTCCTCCTTATTGCTCTTATTATTAACTTTTATTATTTATTATATTATTGCTTCCTCAAGTTTTGCGATTAGTTGACCAATTATAAGTACATAGTCATTACAAATACGATCTGCAATTGGCTTTGCTAATTTTTCACTATAGATATGAGAGGTGGCGTTTCTATCTTCGATTAACTTAAGCCACAGTTGTTCCTGATCAATAAGATTGTTCGCATAAGCTGTTTTGAATATTGTCCTTGGAAAACTATTGGCTAGTGCTACTCCTTCATATCTCATATATTCTTGCAGTGTTCGGTGGGTTAGTTCATAGGTAAATTCAAATCTTTGTATAACACTATCCCTAATCATATCATCCTTACCATCATAAACCTGACAAGCTTCTTTAAGTCTTGTGTGTGCTTTCTTTAAGTTGTCAAATTTAAATTTCAAGTTTCTCATATATTATAACTCCTTCTCTTTCAACTTCCTGCTTAAAATCCAAGTCATCTAATTGATTTATATCCGAAATATCAAATTTTAGAAGAGATTGAACTTGGGTTTCTACTGTATATATAAATTCTGTAATATCTTCATCTGAATAGACTGCTAAATCGATATCACTTCTTTCTCTATTATCCCCTCTAGAACGAGAACCAAACAAAATTACTTTTTGTATGTGACTAAAAGAGCGGGCCATATCTCCTATTTGTTTTACGATTTCCTTATCTATATTCATCTTGCACCACCTTATAATTTACTCGAATTTCTATTACTAATTATATCATGCTTTTATAATTAGTGTTATAAGATTCAGGTATTTCTTCATATATGGTATAATAACTATAACATTATTTAATACAAACCAATACAAACTAGTAGGAGGCTTTTTATGATTATTGTTATGAAACCAAATTCTAAAGAAGAACATATACAAGCTGTT
>CAYRAL010000251.1:0-2791 GCA_964422235.1 uncultured Candidatus Epulonipiscium sp.
CATCTAGCACTTTAAGTGGATCTAACAGCTCGTTTTCTGTTCCATCTGTATCTGGGTTAACTGCACAAGATATTCCTCTTGAACTCATGACTTCCCCTAAGCATTCGTTACATCTTAAGCATCTTCTGATTGTTTCTGGCTTGCCTACTTTTAGCTTGTTTCCATAGTCTGGATCAGCTATGGTCTGGCGTCCTATGGCTATAAAGTCCGCTTCATTTTTTTCTAAAATTTCTTCACCCATTTCTGGAGAAATGCCACAAACTGCTATAACTGGAACCGTCACATGTTTTTTCACTTCTGCTGCAAGATGTGCTAATGATCCTCTTGGTGTGTAACTTGGCGGTACCCACATAGATGTCGCAACACCTTGACTTAAGTTTTTACCTTCTGCTGATTCTTCACCAGACATCACGGCATTATATTTATGAAGTCTTGAATCCCAAGTTCCTGCTGAAACATTTATTGCATCTGCTCCTGCCTCTTCTGCCCATTTAGCAAAAGTACATGCTTCTTCTATGCTTATACCATTGGGTACATCTTCATCTGCTGATAACCTGTATATTAAAGTAAAATCCTCTCCTGCATGTCTTTTTATGGATCTAATTGTCTCTAATGCAAATCTTGCTCTGTTTTCTAAACTTCCACCATATTCATCTGTTCTTCTATTTGTATATGCTGATAAAAATTGTAGTGGCATATAGCCATGAGCGCCGTGTAACTCCACTGCATCAAACCCACACTGCCTAGCTCTTTGAGCCGCCCTTCCGAATTTTTCAATCAGCTCTTTTATTTCCTCTACAGACATTTCTCTTGGTGTATCATCTGGAAGTTGCATAGTACCTACACCAGATGGTGAAATAGGTTGCTCTCCTGTTACAGCTTCACTTGCAAAGCATCCACCATGTGCAAGTTGAAGACATACTTTAGCTCCTCCTGAATGAACTGCATGAGGTATACGACTAAGGCCAGGCATAAAACTCATATCAGTAATTTCAATTTCTCCAGGTATAACTCTACCTAAAGGCTCTGGACAACAAACCTCTGTGATAATCATACCTACCCCGCCATTTGCCCTTCTTGATAAAAATGCCCAAACCGCCTATAATATTGGTTTTATTTTAGATAATCAATTATCATTATATTATTTTGATGATTACTACTCTCTTTATCTTTTAAATCAAGTATCTGATAATATTTTTTTAAAAGATTACTGTCACAAAGGGATTCTACGACTTGTAAAAGAGGATAAAAAACAATCTACAAACTATGCTGATACACTTTATGAATATATGAATAATGCTTATAATTTAACAAAAACTGCAAAAAAACTTCATATTCATAAAAACACCATGCTCTATCGATTAAATCGAATTAGAGAAATATCAAAAATAGAGTCTTTAGAATATGAAGATCCATTTAAGATACAGCTAACATATAAGATTATGGACTATATAAAAGTTTTTAATCAAAATGTTTTTGATTAAAACTATGCACCTTCAACCATATCTCTTTTGCTATATCCGAAATAACCTACTAGCATTAAAAATATGCTAATCATTGTTATTACAATAAAAATCTTACTATCAAAACCTTCTATTGGCATTGTAGGCAACCAGCTTTGAGGAGTTGTTTGTGTAAGCCATTTTGGTAAACTTAACAGGCCCTCAAAATAGTTTAGTAAAAATGAGTAAGCAAGATACACATAAATCATCTTCCCTAATTTAGGTATCCATCCAAGGACTAAAGCAGCCAATCCGATGAAAAATAATACAGATGGCAAGAGATTATATCCAATCGTAAAGAAAATAAATATATCCATGGAACTATCCCTCATAACACTTATGGCAGTTGCACCAAGACCACCAGCAGCTAATAAAATTCCTATTATAGCTGTAGAAATTGCTAAAATAATACTGGTCCAGTAAAGCTGGCTACGCTTTACTTTAGTACCATGTATTTGGCTTAAATGTAATTTTTTTTCTTCAGAGAAAAGCTTGTTTATAACAGCAATTGGCAATATAGTAACTAAGCCCACCATAACCATCATAATGGTACTGGTAAAAGATTCTTCGATGGAGATTCCTGTATAAGTAAACATCTGTTTCATCATCTCATTACTTTCAAGAAATGTTCCCATATCTCCATAAATAGCACCATAGGCAATTCCTAAAATAAGAAATGTCATTAGCCAGCTAATAATAATACCTTTATTAAGCCTGAGGAATAAACCATGAACAGATAATAAAGACTCCTTTGCATTTGCTCTGCCTTCTCTTTCAGGAAGATACCCTGCTCCCATATCTCGTCCTCCTTCAAGGGCAACAGCAACTACTATCAAAATTCCACTAAAAATTAAAGAAAAGATAATGGGTAGCCAATTGTTTTCTGTAAAGGGATAAGTTAAATAAGTCCATCCTAGGGGATTAATAATAGATAGATTAATATTGGAGATGTCTGTTCCTCCACGTATAATGTAAAGAAGTCCCATAATCCCAAGGGAAGAACCAGTTGCAGCTGATGATACTGGCATAATTTGTGCCATAACAAGGGCAATTACAGCCCCCATAATCCCTGCCATTCCAATGGAAGTCCCAAATAGCAATAATCCCTTCCCTAAAATAGTATCACCACCAAAGCTTATCATCATCCCAGCAATAAAAAGTCCTAATAAAATATTTATAAAAACTGTCTCTGCTATAACAGCAAGAGAATTTGCTTGACGACCTATTTGAAATGAACGTACGAGTTCCGTTAGACCAAGATCCTCTTCTTTTCGAGTATGACCTACTAC
>CAYRAL010000252.1:0-2790 GCA_964422235.1 uncultured Candidatus Epulonipiscium sp.
CACTAAAGGTCACAGCTTTCACTTTCCAAATTTTAAGCAACTTAGAATCATAGTAAGTGTAAGCTGTTGGCCATGGTGTTAACCCTCTAACCAAACAATCAATCACTCTAGCCTTTTGTTCCCAATCAATCAGGCCCATTTGTTTATCTAACATAGGGGCATAAGTGGCTTCCTCTTCATTTTGCTTTTCTGGGATAATACTTTGATCTATAATCCCAGGAAGGGCTTCCTTTAAAGTTTCAGCACCTATATACATCATACGATCATGGAGTGATCCTGCTGTTTCTTCTGGCAGCAATGGTATACCTTTCTTGCTAATCATATCGCCTGTATCCATGCCTACATCCATATACATAATGGTAACACCTGTTATCTCATCATCATTAAGGACGGCTCTTTGGATTGGTGATGATCCTCTATATTTAGGTAACAAAGAACCATGAATATTAATACATCCAAGACGAGGAATATCTAAAATAGACTTGGGTAATATTTGACCAAATGCTACAACAATAATAAGATCTGGGGCTAAGGCTTCCATATGCCTTATAAAGTCTTTATCAGATCTTATTCTCTCTGGTTGTAATACAGGGATATTAAACTTCTGGGCCAATTCCTTAACCGGTGGGGCTGTTAGCTTATTCCCTCTTCCTTTTGGCCTGTCAGGTTGGGTAACCACTGCCTTTATATGATAGTTCTCATTAATTAACATCTCTAATGTAGGAACTGCAAAGTCTGGTGTTCCCATAAATACGATATCCATTACTTCCTCCTTTTAAACCTATAGCTCTATAATTATAGCTCTTCGTCATCTTCTTTATCAACTTCATAGCTATCTTCTTCAAAGCCTTCCGTAATCTCACCATCTACTTTATCAATAAAGAGTTCACCTTCTAAGTGATCATATTCATGTAAGATGGCTCTTGCCATTAATTCTTCGCCTTCTAAAACAAACTCTTCACCTTCTCTATTTAAGGCTTTAACCTTTACATAATTTGCCCTAGCAACATTACCAGTTTTACCTGGAACACTTAGGCATCCCTCGATTCCTATTTGCTCTCCACTGCTTTCTAAGATTTCCGGATTAATGAACTCCACAATCCCTTCCCCAACATCAACAATAAAAACCCTTCTTAAGGACCCTACCTGGGGGGCTGCTAGACCAACACCATCTTCTACATACATGGTGTCTTCCATATCATCTAATAAGGTTATAATCGATGACGTGATCTTCTTTACTGGTTTTGAAATCTTCCTTAAAATCGGGTCGCCTTCTTCTCTAACTTGCCTAATTGCCATATTAATTCCTCCTAATACAACATAATCGGATCTATGTCACTTTGTATTTGAACAGTTGATGGTTTATCAAGTTCCTTAAGTTTGGAAATACAATATAAACCATAGCTGTTTAATCTTGTACGTTCATTGGATTTAATAATGATTCTCCACCTATAAACATCAGCTATTTTAGAAATAGCAGCCGGTATAGGCCCATATAAGTCAAAATCATTATTTTTATTATAAAATGTATAGTAGTCCATTAATCGTTTAGCCCATCTAATGACTTCTTCTTCTCTATCACTTGTAATAAGGACAGAAAAAATATGGCTAAAGGGTGGGTACTTCATATGTTTTCTAAGTAAAATTTCCTCATTGTAAAAGGCTAGATAATCTTGCCTTGCTGCTATTTGTAAACAGTAATGATCTGGGTCATAAGTTTGAACAATCACATTCCCAAGCTTTTCTCCCCGGCCTGCCCGGCCCATTACCTGGGTTAATAACTGAAAGGTCCTCTCTGAGGCCCGGTAATCTTGCATATACAGAGAATTATCTGCTGCCATAACCCCTACAAGGGTTACATTTGGAAAGTCATGACCTTTTGCAATCATCTGTGTGCCAACTAAAATATCAATTTTGCCATCTTTAAAATCTTTTAAGATCATCTCATGACTGTTGGTTTTTGTGGTGGTATCCATATCCATTCTGGCCACCCTAGCATTTGGAAAAAACATCTTTGCTTCTTCTTCTACCTTCTGGGTCCCATCTCCAAAATAACGAATAAACTTAGACTTGCAAGCTGGACAAACTTTTGGATTTTCCATATGCTTTCCGCAGTAATGACACATTAAATTCGTTTTTTTAGAGTGATAAGTCATTGTAATACTACAATGATTACATTTTATAACATAACCACAACTTCGACAACTTACAAAGGTAGAATGGCCTCTTCTATTTAAGAACAGGATGACCTGTTCCTTTTTATCAATGGTCTCTTGTATTGCCTGGTGTAGTCTGCTGCTAAAAACATATTTATTACCGGATGCTAACTCCTGTCTCATATCGGCAAATTCAACGGAGGGCAAGGGTCTATTATATACCCTTTTTGTAAGTTCTAAAAGAGTATACTCCCCCCTTTGGGTTTTATAATAAGTTTCAAGATCTGGTGTAGCCGATGCAAGAAGCAAAATACCACTTTCTTGTTCCATCCTATATTTGGCTACTTCCTTGGTGTGGTATTTAGGTGTTGTTTCAGATTTATAGGTTGTTTCATGTTCCTCATCCACAACGATTAACTTTAAGTTCTGAAAAGGTGTAAAAACAGCACTTCTAGGACCAATCATGACTGAAATTTTACCTTGTTTTGCTAAAACCCACTGATTCATACGCTCCTTAGGTGTTAGCCTACTGTGGGTAATCCCAATTTTGTTCCCAAAACGCCTTCTAAAACGGTTAACCGTTTGGGGCGTCAGTGAAATCTCTGGCACAAGAACAATGGCTTCATGTCCACTA
>CAYRAL010000253.1:0-2789 GCA_964422235.1 uncultured Candidatus Epulonipiscium sp.
TGGAATTACAGTGACCTTTACAACTCCCAATCAAAAGCAGTACCTGGAGATTGTAGAAGGACTGGCTAAAAGTAGGAAAATAGAAATTCCCAAAGACGAACTTTACCGAAAAGCCATACAATGGGAGATGTGGTATAATGCTAGATCTCCAAGGACGGCCACTCAGTTCATGGATTGGCTAGAAGCCCAGGAAGATTATAGGCCACAGCCCAATTTATAAACCATATAAAGACTAAGTAGAGCAATGACCCCAATGAGCAACACTAGGATAATATAACGAAAAGTTCTATGGGGTCTTAGCATACATATGAAAATAACAAGAGATACAGGAAGAATAAAATAAGCATTAAACCATAGTTTTAATTCTGGATGAACCCACCAGTTGCTTAATTTATTTTGAAATACATTCATGCCAAAAAAACCTGTTACAAGGGTAGGGATAATAAGGGCGGCACCAATAACAGTAATGGCATTGGTCCTTTTTTGAGACGATTCTTGAGCAATTAAGGTAGCGTATTCGTTAACTTCTTCAATTTCAGCATCCAGCATACTAATATCATTGGGGATTTTCATCTCCTCAATAAGTCTTTCATAAAACTCAATCCCTTGGTTATCAGCCGTTACTTCCCTAAAATATAAATGGTTCATAAATAATATATGATACTCATACAAACTTCTGATAGCCATAACCAGCTTTACCTTAGGCAAAATAGCAATTCTAGATACCTCATTAGAAAAATGAAGCACAGAAGCTCTTTGAACCATTGTAAGGCATACGAGCTGATCATAAATCTGATAAGCCGGGGATTTATTAGCCCCAATTCCCATAAAAGAATATTTGGTGACACCATATAAAATATGATCATCGATCCAACGGTCATAAGTATGGTCTTTAAGAAGGGCCCCCATCATTGTATCGTTTTTACAAGAGACACCCTTACCATCAGCAAATAAATAGCGATACCAAAATACACTATCCATATAACCATAGATACCCTCAGTGTTTTTATTGCAGATTTGACTTGAAAGATCAGGGTTGGTGTACCAGCAGATAACAAACATCCGATCATCAATAACAGGCTGAATATAAATATCCCCACGTTTTAAGTCCTTAGAGATCGTGCTAAACTTATGGCCTAAAAGAGCCATAATAGTTTTGGAGATTTGTACTGGGTACTGATCATATGGTTTTTCAAAGTCTTCTTCAATTATTTCAGTATTATTAATTTTAACAATTAACTTTTGGGCAAGTAATTTGTTCTTAACCTTTTCTAAAGGCAAAAAAGGTGGATAGACACGGCGGCCAAAATTATTGATTTTCAGAATATCTTCTGGCTGGCTATACAGATTATTATCTAAGTGAAAAGATAGAATGCCAATGCCAGTCTTGTAAAGGCGTAGCTTAATTTCATTAATATCAAGGCTATACTGAGTATTATCAACTTCGATAATATATTTAGAAATCCCTTGCTGAGTTTTTTTATATTTAAAATTATAAACCACTTCATTTTTATCTTTAGTCGTATACAGAGCACTGCGAACAGATGGAAAAAAGTAAATATATTCGTTATAATGGATCGGTTCATTAGTTTGAAATATTTGCATTTCCCAATCACTAGAAAATACTTTTTTAATATATTCAATATTGGTTCTTCCAGTGAAACTCTTATCTCCAAGTTTTCCCTTAAAGATTTGCCAGGTAAAGGGAAATAAGAAGATATGCTCACTGTGATTCGTTGCTTTTGACATAGAACCCTCCTTTAACTGACGATAGAACTCAAGTTCAAGATAGTTTATGACCAAAATAAAACTTTTATACATAGAAAGGATGTTAGACTAATGAAGTTAAGTAAGGAAAAGAAAGATATGTTGATAGAGGAAATAAAAAAGTATTTTTCAAATGAAAGAGATGAGGATCTAGGTGACCTAGCCTCATCTCTAATTTTAGACTTTTTCATAGAAAAACTTGGCCCTGAAATATACAACCAAGGCATACAAGACGCAAAACAATATATGGAAGAGCGGGTTATGGATATGCTTGAACTAGAAAAGTTCTAGGCTAACAAATTTACTTAGACAATACCATCTAACTCTTTAATCAAGCCTTCAAATACCTTTAGAGCCTGAGTAATAGGTTCTGGGGAGGACATATCTACCCCTGCGATTTTTAATAAATCTAGCGGGTGCTGAGAACTTCCTCCCTTTAAAAACTCAGTATATTCTTTAACAGCACTTTCGCCTTCTTTTAAAATACGCTGGGAAATAGCAATAGCTGCTGCGAAGCCAGTGGCATATTGGTAAACATAAAATGGTGTATAAAAGTGAGGGATTCGTGCCCATTCCATTGAGATTTCTTTGTCTACAATCATATCATTACCGTGATATTTTTCTACAAGACGATAATATTCATTGCTAATGGTATCAACAGTGAGGGCTATTCCTTGCTGTTGTTTTTCGTGCATTAATTTCTCAAACTCAGCAAACATGGTTTGGCGATAAACCGTTCCCCTAAATTGCTCCATAAAGTAATTAATTAAATAGGCCTTCTCTTTTTTATCCGTTACTTTCTTAAGTAGGTGCTGCATGAGTAAGGACTCGTTAACAGTAGAAGCTACCTCTGCTACAAAAATCGTATAGCCAGCATAGACATAAGGCTGATTGGTATTAGAATAATGAGTATGAAGGGCATGACCCATTTCGTGGGCAAGGGTAAACATACTATTAACATTATTAGTATGATTAAGCAGGACATAAGGATGGGTTCCATAAGCCCCCCAAGAATAAGCGCC
>CAYRAL010000254.1:0-2780 GCA_964422235.1 uncultured Candidatus Epulonipiscium sp.
AAGATGATGAGCTCCCTAGTGTTGGGAGATTGGAGACCCAAGAGCAGATGAGCCTACTGGGTGATTAGGAAAGATACGTTGACAAAATGTATAAAGAATCATATAATATAAGTATAAACAGATGTATAGTTAAATCGATTATGAATATACTATACTATCTATGGATATTCCATAGAACATGGGCTGACATGTAAAAAATCTGAAATTCTTGCCAGACGAATGTGCTGGTGATGTTGGTGGGCAACGATAAAACCTAAAATTTGCTTGCCAGGCGAATGTACTGGTATTGTAGGCAGACTACGATAAAATCAGCCACTAGAGGGAAGTAGATAACGCTGCGGTGTTATCACTTCCCTTTTTAATTTATTTTGAGGTGGTAAAATGAAGGACTTAAGTAAAATGCATAAAAAACAAGCAGTTTTAAAAGTATTGTTTAAAGCAGCGAAATTATATCAAGACAATTTACGGGATAATAATATATTGGTTGTATATCGTGATAAACCTAAGACTAATAAATTCTGTTACTTTGAATGTATCTTTGAAATGAGAAACTTTCATCATTTAACGGGTACAAAAATAAGTAAAGGCTATGATGTAAAGATTTTTTATGATAAATGCTTAAACAAAAGACTAACCATTGATGAGTTTGAATTATCAGATGATGGTACAACTTATCTTAAAAAAGATGTATTAGAGAAAAGCATGCAGATACAGCATATGGCTAAAATGGTAGGTATCTATAACAATAATAAGCCTAGATTAATGACAGATAAATTAGTAGGAAATATAAATTGTTGTGTGGGGTTTGTAAAACGAGATTCGGGATACTATGTACCAAACACAGTTTTAAAGACTGACATCAGGGATGAAATAATAGAAAGTAAACAGATAACAGCCATATATATGAAGACCAAGAATGAAGAAAAATATAACAGAATGTGTTATCTAGCTAAAGGAATTTCACCTAAAGAGGTTATCTGGAATAAGAAAATAGAAAGTAAAATAGATAAAGAAAACCTGAAACATAGTTAGGGGACAGTCCCCACTTCACTACACTAAAGTGGGGACTGTCCCCGGTTTGACAGAGGGGACTGGGGCGTCTATAATATAGGCATAACTAGATGCATAGTAAGCCTAGTTAAGGATATACTATACAAAAGGGAACTTTAACTACGAGGAGAGTCTAAAAATGGAAAACGAAAAAATATTTGAACTCATGACAAAGATGTATAGCGAAATGCAAGACACAAAGAAAGAAATGCAAGACACAAAGAGAGAAATGCAAGAAACAAAAAAAGAAATGCGAGAAGGGTTTAGCCATGTCAACAAGAGATTAGATAAAGTTGAACATATGGTTACAGATATTGAGCATACTCATGGTCAAAAGCTAGAAGCCTTATTCGATGGGTACATACAAAATACGCAGCAATTAGATCGTATCGAGCAAAAGGTAAGTCAGCATGATGAGTTTATTTTAAGACGCATTCAATAAAATCAATAAAAATGATAATCATAGATAGAAGTAGAAAGTAGAGAAGTAGATAACCCTAGGGTGTTATCTACTTCTTTTTGGGACTTAAGGAGAGTCCCAGCTTTACTGCAGTGAAGTGGGAACTGTCCCCGGACTCAATCTCCCTAGAAAGATTGAAAAATCCCCACATTTACCGTATAATTAATAGCAACTAAACAAAATAGGGGACTGTCCCCAAGGAGGCACATATGAAAGGAATAATTCTAGCGGGGGGTTCAGGAACAAGACTATACCCTGTTACCAAAGCACTATCTAAGCAAATGGTTCCAATCTATGACAAACCAATGATCTATTACCCACTATCAGCACTTATGCTAGCGGGGATACGAGAAATCTTAATCATATCAACACCAAGGGACCTACCAGGTTTTCAGGAACTCCTTGGAGACGGCAAGGACCTGGGAATGGACTTTCAGTACGCCGTTCAGGAACACCCAAATGGCTTAGCAGAAGCCTTTATTATAGGGGCAGATTTTATAGGAGATGATAAAGTCGCCATGGTCCTAGGAGATAACATCTTTTGGGGGCACGGCTTTACAGGTAATCTAAAAGTGGCAAGTAGCCTAGAATCAGGCGCGGTTATATTTGGCTACTATGTACAGGACCCTAACCAATACGGCGTAGTAGAATTTGACCCACAAGGCAAAGTCATCTCCTTGGAGGAAAAACCAGCCAAGGCAAAGTCAAACTATGCCATACCAGGCCTTTATTTTTATGATAATACGGTGGTCACCAAGGCCAAAAATCTGAAGCCATCCAAAAGAGGCGAACTAGAAATCACAGATCTTAACAAGTTATATATGGAAGAGGGGAACTTGCAAGTAACCCTACTGGGCCGCGGCATGGCCTGGCTAGATACGGGCGCTCACGATACCATGCTAGACGCAGCCAACTTTGTAGCCGCCGTGCAAAAACGCCAAGGCACCTACATCGCCTGTATCGAAGAAATCGCATATGGCAAGGGCTGGATTAGCAAAGAACAGCTTACCAAGTTGACAGAGCCACTGATGCAGACACACTATGGACAATACCTAATGGGGTTACTAGAAGCAGACATGGAAAACCCCTATATAAGGAAGGAGCAAAGCCAATGAAAAATATTTTAGTAACAGGTGGAGCAGGTTTTATAGGATCCGTATTTGTTAAACAAATGCTAAAGAAATATGACGATCAAATCATTAACCTAGACCTACTAACCTACGCAGGTAACTTAGAAAACCTAAAAGAAATAGAAAACCACCCCAATTAT
>CAYRAL010000255.1:0-2779 GCA_964422235.1 uncultured Candidatus Epulonipiscium sp.
TTTATCTTCTACCCGCTTATACTTTTTAGTTTGAAAAATCTCCCCTAATATCTTTTGTCTTTCTTCACTTTTAGCTACGAGAAGTTTTCTAAATTGGCCTTGTGGAATCATAATAACTTGTCTAAACTGATCAGAGTCAAAGCCTATGAGTTCTATAATCTTATCTCTTGCTTTGGTAACACCACTTGCAAGAAACTCTTTTTCTTCCCCATCTAATCTGTATAATTCTGCTTCTGGGTTTTGATAAGTAAATCCTGTTCCTACTTTTTTAGGCCTTTCTTGACCTGGAATACGGTGAATAAAATAGGTTTTTTGCCCAACTTTGAAGGTGAATTTAACCTGAGTTAGCTGATGGTCTTTTGCAAAATGGCTTCTCATACTATCAGGATCCCGTTCTTTTCCACTGGTTTCCCCATATAAACCGTAGCAAATAGCATCCAGTATAGTGGTTTTTCCTCCACCTGTGGAGCCATGGATTAAAAACATATTAGCATCTTTAAGTAAGGTAAAATCTATGACTTGCAACCCTGAATAAGGTCCAAATGCTTCTATTTCTAATAAAACAGGTTTCACTTTTTCACTCCCTCTCTATTCCTCTGGTAATGGTCTCAAAAACTTCTTTATGAGCCTGGGTAAATTCTTCCCCTGTTACATGGCTATAAAAATCATCAAAGAGTGAGCCTATGCTCATTTTATTATAATTACTGTAATTAATATCTCCCCGGCTACCCTCTTGCTTATTTTCTAAAAAAGTCCGCTTCATGCCAATGGCATTGGGATAGACGGATCTAATTTTTTCCATAGGATCTAGGAGTGCTCCCTCATCCTCTACAATGGCCATAACATAGTCCTGGGCATTCTCGTCTTCTCTACCTCTAGCTAGAATATCTTCTAATAAGCCTTTTACTTGCCTAAGATCTTTCGGTGCTTTAATCTTTATTTCCTCATAAGTTACGGCTCCGTCTTTGCCCATTTCAATCATGTAGACAGATTTTTTCTGTGTTGCCTCTGAAATTGAATACTTCATCAAAGAACCACTATACCGAATAAATTCTTCCCCTGCACGTTGGGGCGCATGAAGGTGCCCAAGAGCGGCGTAGTTAAAAGATTTAAAGTGGCCAGAACTTACCATATCAGTACCACCTATAGAAAGTGGCCTTTCTGAGTCAGAATGTATCTCTCCGCCTTGGACATAAGCGTGAACCATTACAATACTTCGGCCACTGGATTTTTCCTCTAAAATACGGTTGGTGATGGCCTTAAATGCGTCATCGTGAGTCTTGATATCATCCATTTTATAGATAGATCTTATGTAGGCTGGATCGGCATATGGAATAACGTAAAATTCAACTTCTCCGTGGTCATCTTCTAAGACTACCTTTTCGTAGCCTTGCGCGGACTTTCCTATTATATGTAGTTTGTTTTCTGATAGAAGTTTACTGCCAAACTGAATACGCTCGGCGCTATCGTGATTACCTGCCATGGCGATAATTGGGATGCCCAGATCTAGGAGGACCCTTTGAGTGAATTCACTAAATAACTCTACTGCTTCTACTGGTGGGATGGCTCTATCATAAATATCCCCGGCTATAATTAAGGCATCTGGTTTTTCTTGTGCCAATATTTCTTTTAGTTCATCAAGGACAATCCCTTGATCTTGGGTTAGATGAACACCGTGGAGAATCTTCCCCAGATGCCAGTCTGATGTGTGGATGAATTTCATGTGTGTCACTCCTTTAGGCTTTTATATGATTATAGCACAAAAGAAGGGACAGTCCCCACTTCACTGTGATGAAGTGGGGACTGTCCCTCTTTTAGTCTTCTTCTAGGCTGGTTTGTTTTAATTTTCCTCTTAGCTTAATCCCGCCTATAATAAACATAATACCTAAAATCGATGATTTGATAGCCCGCTCAATTATATGAAAGTAATTCCTCTGACCTTCACTAAACCAGCGATACAAAACACCCTTTATAAGGCCTAGAGCTACATTATCAATTAATATATATGCCCCTACTATTATAAGTACATACACACCTATCTTATAATAATTCATAGCTTTTAGCCTTCCAGTATTCTCCATATTAAACCACTTGAATAACTCTAAATCGCTATCATTAGGCTCTGCCATGCTACTTCTTTTGTTCATGGCATCAAATATACTATAAGCAATCAGTATGGGTATAAAAACAGCTAGACTACTGAAAATATAGAGATATGATGAAATAGCAAAAAAAACCGAAAATAACAGCATCAATTGAACCCCTTGTTTCATAAAGCCTAAGTACATATGCCCCCCACCTGGGTAACAAGAAAATAGCAGTGTTAAAAACTTATTTTTCTTTTCCATTTAAATCCCTCCATATTATTTTGTTTGTTATGTGATTTACATTTTCTGAAATTGCATCAATGGTATCAATTGACTTTTCTATCCCTATGGGGGCATAATCAATGGTTTTATCTAGCCAGCCGATAGAGTAAAATCCTGTAGCTATACAAGCTGCCGTAGCGTATGCAAACATGATTTGCCTTGTATTTAAAGGGTTTTTCACCTTTTTCATAATTTCCTTTTTTACCCTTAAAGGAGCTGGAGAGATGTTGCCCTCAACACAATACGTGTAATCCTCTAAGCATTGGCTACAATCTTGCAAATGTAGGGTCATCTCAAACCGAGTTTTTTCATCTATTTTATTTTCATAATAATGAGTCCAGTTTTCTAGATTATATTTATGAGAATATGTCATAAGCTTCTGCCTCCCATCGCTTTTTAATCATTTTTTT
>CAYRAL010000256.1:0-2767 GCA_964422235.1 uncultured Candidatus Epulonipiscium sp.
TGAGGCTCCTACATCCATTGTAATTTTATCTTCTAGGCTTATAGGAAATACCTCTATGGCTTTTTCTAGTTTGTATCCACCCCTGCTGACATATTTCATTTTTTCTCTAATTTCAATAACAGCGTCAAATTTTGTTTGAAAGCCGGGTTTATCTTCTTTTTGGCCATTGACATAAACCACTCCTGACATAATATAGGCTTTTGCTTTTTCCCTAGAGGGAGCTAGCTCTCTTTGGGTAATCAAAACATCTAGTCTTTCCTTTTTTGCCATTTTTCACCTCACTTTAATTCTTTTTGTGTATTTGGCTATAAATTGTTTCTGCTATGGATTTTTTATCTAAAGCATATTTTTGATAAATATCATGGACGGATCCGTGCTCAATAAACTCATCTGGGTAACCTAAGCTGTGTATTTGAATATGGTTAAACTGATTGTTATTTCTAAGGACTATTCCTAGGTTTTCACCAAATCCTCCGCTTACCATGTTATCTTCTAGGGTAAAAATATCTGTTAGATCCTCTGATATAGTGGCTAAGGTATCCTGGTCTATAGGTTTTGCAAATCTTGCATTTATAATATAGGGGGTGATTCCTTTTTGTTTTAGAATACGAGCTGCTCCTAGGGCTACTTCAACCATTTTTCCTATGGCAATAATAGCAACTTGTTTTCCCTCTTGTAGTATTTCTGATTTGCCATATGCTATGGGCTGGGTATCAATGAGAGCAACTTGTTTTCCTTCATTGCCCCTTGGATATCTAATGGCTATAGGTCCTTTATAAGTGGCAGCAAATTCTAGCATATATTTGAGCTCAGCATAGTTTTTAGGTGCCATAATACTCATGTTGGGTATGTGAGATAAGAATGATAAATCAAATACGCCTTGATGGGTAGCCCCATCTTCCCCTACAATACCCCCTCGATCAATGGCAAATATAACGGGTAGCTTTTGAATACATACATCATGTATGATCTGGTCATATGCTCTTTGTAAAAAGGTAGAATAAATGGCAACAACGGGTTTATAGCCTTCTATAGCTAGGCCTGCTGCAAAGGTTACAGCATGTTGCTCTGCAATTCCTACATCTACAAATCTCTTGGGGAATAGTTTACCAAAGCTACTTAGGCCTGTTCCGTCAGGCATAGCCGCTGTAATGGCTACAATCTTTTTGTCTTTTTTAGCCATTTGAATTAAGCTTTGGCCAAATGCCCCTGAATAATTATCAGGTGCTTTGGTGGAAACCCATGTCCCAGTTTCTGGAACAAAGGGTGATACGCCATGGTACTTCTCAGGCTCATCTTCGGCAAAACAGTAGCCTTTACCTTTGGTTGTTTTAAGGTGAATTAAAATAGGTCCCTTCATCTTTTTTGCTTTACTTAAGACTTTTAATAATTCTTCTATATTATGACCATCTATAGGCCCAATATAGGTAAAGCCCAACTCCTGAAAAAGTTCACCAGGTAAAAGCAACATTCTAAGGCTTTCTTTCGCCTTTCTTACGGCCTTTACCATTGTAGCCCCAACGACAGGTATCCTTTTTAAGATTTTCTCTATGTCTGCTTTGGCAGCTAAATAGTTTTCGTCTATGCGGATTTTATTGAGGTACTTAGATAGGCCTCCTACATTCTCTGAAATAGACATTTCGTTATCGTTTAAGATGACGATAAGATTAGTATTGCCACGTCCAGCGTGATTTAACGCTTCAAATGACATTCCTCCTGTCATAGAACCGTCGCCGATCACTGCAATAACGGCGTTTTTTTCTCCTTTTAGATCTCTCGCTGTGGCCATTCCCATGGCTGCCGAGATAGAGGTGGAGCTATGACCTGTCCCAAATGCGTCATGTTTGCTCTCATCTCGTTTGGGGAATCCACTCATGCCATCACTTTGGCGCAGGCTTTTAAAACCATCTTGTCTGCCCGTTAGTATTTTGTGGACATAACTTTGGTGTCCTACATCCCAAATTATTTTATCCTTTGGTGTGTCAAAGCAATAATGTAAGGCAAGGGTGAGCTCAACAACCCCTAGATTGGAAGCTAAGTGCCCACCAGTTTGGGATAATGCTTCAATTAAGAAATGTCGTATTTCTGTTCCTAGTCGTGTTAATTGTGAGTTGTTTAAGCTTTTTATATCTTTCGGAGATAATATGGTCGGTAATAATTTTCCCACTGCTAACCTCCCTTTCGTATATTAATTAAGTTTTAGTATAGTTATACCTATTCTTATAAAAGAAAAGGGGGACAGTCCCCCCTAAAAGCATACAACACCAAATATAATTCCTAAAATTGCCCCTGCAAATACTTGAAGAGGTGTATGTCCTAAAATTTCTTTTAATTGTGTTTCTAGTTTTATATTGGGATTTTGTAGCATCTTAACGATTTTATTAATAACAGCTGCTTGCTGGCCTGAGTGCCACCTAACACCTGTTGCATCGTACATAACAATAAAGCTAAGGACTGCCGATGCGGCAAATAGGGATGTATGGTATCCTTCTACCTGCCCAATCCCAATGGTAAGTGCTGTTACAAATGAAGAATGAGAACTTGGCATACCCCCTGCACTTACTAGTTTTCTAAAGTCCCATTTTTTATCTTGAATAAAGCTTATTAACAGCTTCATTATTTGAGCTGTAGCCCAGCTTAATACTGCTACTGTTAATACTTTATTATTTAAAATTGCTTTCATCACTATAAGTTACATCCTTCCCTAGCTAGTATGTTCTTGACGTCAAAAATAATCCCAATTGCTTTAGTTTTTCCCCTTGTTTGT
>CAYRAL010000257.1:0-2763 GCA_964422235.1 uncultured Candidatus Epulonipiscium sp.
GTTTTCGACCACACCGATATGCATTTCAAAAAAGGTTTTCGGATGCTTACCTTAATGTCAATCTTTGCTATATAATTTTGAAAACACGTTAGTGGCATTGTTTGGCGAGGATTATTCCATAAATACTTGCCTTGCTTATGCGTTACAGTTTTCTCATTTAAGATCAGGAGAACAGCTATTGGCGCAGAGAGAACTGTTGTCTAAAGATATGCAAGATATTAAAAAGTATATTGATAAGTACAGAACCGAGTTGTCTCAAGAGGTATATGACAGCCAAGAATATAGCATTAAGCTCATTCAGATACCTAAAATCAGCAATACGAACCGAGCAGAACTGTCGGTGGAGTTTGTTAATTGGAATGTTTTGAGTGATGAAGATAAAGTAAACTACGAAAAAGTTACTGCTATAATCAAAGATAAGATTGTCAAACAACCAGTATCTAATGCAAATATGATGAAGCCGTTAGGCATAATCAATACAGTAAGAGAAAAAACAGGAGTAGAACTTAATCAAACAAACCACACAGATTTGTGGAAAGCATTCGGAGTTCGTCCATCAAAAGATGCAAGTTCTAAGTTTGATACAAATGCAAAATATTGCATATATGACGAACCGCATAATGATTATCTTTATACAGCTGAGTGGGTTGATTTTATCTGTGCCTTGATAACAAATCATGGTTTTACCAAACATACGATACGAGAAAAATGTAGGAGTGGGCTGGATATAAAAGATTATCTTTAACTTATCCAGCAATAATCCAGTAAAGGAGTGAACACAGTGGCAAACTTCAATGAACACGCATTAGAAATGTCGATTATGGAGCTGTTCAAAGATGAAGGGTACATTCATTTGAATGGAAGCCAAATACACAGAGAAAGAACAGAGGTACTGTTACAAGAGGATCTGAAGCAGTATCTATATAACCGCTATGCAAAGGATGGCATCACACCGAGCGAGGTTGATGGTATCCTCCTTATGCTGCGTAATATTTCCGGTACTCTTTATGAAGCAAATAAGGCTTTTTATAAGCTGCTTTGTGATGGTTTCATTCTCAACCGTGAGGACAGAACGCAGAAGGACATCTATATTGAACTTATTGATTTCGACACTCCCGAAAACAATATTTTCAAGGCGGTTAATCAGTTCGAGATCGAGGGTATCAACAACCAGTTGCGTATCCCTGATGGCATTGTGTTCGTCAACGGCATTCCTGTCGTTGTCCTTGAGTTCAAGAGCGCAGTCAAAGAGAATACCACCATCATGGATGCATATAAGCAACTGACTGTGCGTTATCGCAGAGATATTCCTGAGATTTTCAAATATAACGCATTTATTGTTATCAGTGATGGTGCGAATAACAAATACGGCTCTTTCTTCAGCCCGTATGATTTCTTCTATGCCTGGAGAAAGATCAAATCCGAGGATAAGGAACTGGATGGTATCAGTTCCCTTGTAACGATGGTAAAGGGTATGTTCCGTAAAGACAGACTGCTTGCAGTTATGAAGGACTTTGTGTACTTCCCTGATAGTTCCGATAAGGACATCAAGATTGTGTGTCGCTATCCTCAATTCTTCGCAGCAAACAAGCTGTACGAGAATGTAAAGGCACACATGAGACCTGATGGTGATGGTAAGGGCGGTACATACTTTGGTGCGACCGGTTGCGGCAAGAGCTACACCATGCTTTTCCTGACCCGTATGCTGATGAAAAGCCCTCACTTCCACTCACCGACTATTTTGATTATTACGGACAGAACCGACCTTGACGATCAGCTGTCCAAGCAGTTTATCGCATCCAAGAAGTACATTGGTGACGAAACTGTTGTCAGCATTGAATCCCGTGACAAGCTGCGTGAAGAACTGCAAGGCAGAGAAAGCGGTGGCGTATATCTGACAACTATCCAGAAATTCACCGAAGATATTCAGCTTCTGACCGACAGAGCCAATGTAATCTGTATTTCTGATGAAGCACACAGAAGTCAGATCAACCTTGACCAGAAGGTTCGCATTACGGATGCGGGTGTAGAGCGTAAATATGGCTTTGCGAAGTATCTCCACGACTCCCTTCCTCACGCTACTTATGTCGGCTTCACCGGTACTCCGGTCGATGGAACTATCGAAGTGTTCGGGCCTGTGGTAGATGCTTATACCATGACCGAATCTGTTCGTGATGGCATAACGGTCAATCTGGTTTACGATGGCCGTGCCGCCAGAGTTACACTTGACCAGGCGAAAGTTCGTGAGATTGAAAAATACTACGAAGAATGCGAGCGTCTGGGCGCAAATGAACATCAAATTGAAGAACTCTTTCAAAGAAATGGGCATTGATTATGAGGAAAAGGCGTTCTATGATATCCTGAAAGCAGTCGCAAGGAAGTATGAATTTGAATATCCTGACGACAAGATGATTGAGCTTTCCAAGAGGATCAAAGTCATCGTGGATGACAAATCTCGCTACACAGATTGGTCTACCCGTGAAGATATTAAAGCAAACCTTCAGGTGGATCTGATTCTCCTGCTTGATGAATTTGATTATCCCCCTGTTACCCTGGATGATGTTTATAAGGAAGTTCTAGAGCAGGCTGAAAACTTCAAGAAGTATGCAAATTAGAAATAGACAAATAAGATGAAACGGAAAGAACTATTTGACTGGTGCAAGCAGCAATACGGCACAGAGCCGGATTATCCTTGGAACGACTGGAATGCTGTCCTGCGCCACACAGACAATAATAAGTGGTATGGCGTTGTCTTGGAGGTTA
>CAYRAL010000258.1:0-2751 GCA_964422235.1 uncultured Candidatus Epulonipiscium sp.
TATTAGGAAAAGAAAATTTAATAGATACAAACAAAGAAGTTGTTGTATTTGATGAATATGGACCAGTACGTATGATACGCAGTCAAGATTACAAATATGTACATAGGTATCCCTATGGGCCACATGAATTATATGACTTAAAGGCAGATCCTAAAGAGGAAAACAACTTGTATTCTAATCAACATTTTCAAACTGTATTAGCTACAATGAAAAATAAATTAGATCATTGGTTTTATAAATATGTAGATCCTAGCATAGATGGGGCTAAAGAGCCAGTACTAGGTGGAGGTCAAAGAGATTTGGCAGGTATTCTAGGTTCAGGTCTAAATGTGTATAGGGAAAACAAATATGTATAAGATTTAGGATAAAAGGAGGTAGGAAAAATGAATGAATCAACTGTCGTTAAAGCAAAAAGGAAAGGAATAGGTCGTGCTCAAGGTGATAGGTTGTTTGCTTTAGCACTGCTAGTACCAGGTATTATTACCACAGTATTATTTATACTGATTCCTTTAGTAGATTCTATTTATAGGAGTCTTTTCGATTATAAAGTAAGTAATATTATCTCTGGAAAACCAGGGGTATGGAATAATTTCGCTAATTATCTTAACTTGTTTTCTAATGGCAAGCTTCCTGTTGCTGTTATGAATACACTCGTATTTGTATTTGGAGTTGTATTAGCTCAGTTTGTTATAGGATTGGCACTTGCTTTAGTTTTAAACTCAAATATAAAGTATGCACGATTTATAAGAAGTATTATGATGGTTCCATGGGTTGTGCCTACCGTTATTTCGGGCTTGGTTTGGATGTGGATGTTTCAACCACAATATGGTTTAGTTAAATATTTAGTAGGTATTGTAACACAAGGCAGAATAGCAGATTTTGCTATTTTAAATAATCCTGCAACAGCAATGTTTGGTGTGTCGATTGCTGCTTTATGGAAGCAGATACCATTAGGCACCTTATTATTATTAGCCGGCCTTGCCAATGTCTCAGAAGATATGATTGAAGCAGCTAAAATAGACGGGGCAAATGCGCGTCAACGTTTATTTAGGATTGTGTTACCAGATATGAAAAGTGTTATTAAGGTAACCGTATCAATGTCGATTATAGAGAACTTTAAGCAGTTTCCGCTGTTTTGGACTATGACAGGTGGTGGACCTAGTAACTCAACAACAACAATGGCCATTTTAAGTTACCGAGAGGCTTTTGTCTCAAATAACTTTGGGTCAGGTGCAGCGGTTACAACTGTTTGGATGCTAATGATGGTTGTAGTTATAATTATTTATAATATGATATTTAGAAGCGAAAGAGAATAGGAGGGGTGACATGCAAAAAGAAGAACGTTTATCAGCAATTATAAAATATACAGTTTTATTTATTATCTTACTATTTTTATTATTTCCTATATTTTGGGTTATAATAACATCATTTAAAACAAATATGGAAGCCTATAAATTCCCTCCTACATTTGTACCAATAGCACCTACATTACAGGGATATATAGACTTATTTACAAAGAATAATGAGTTTTTTATCTACTATAAAAACAACTTTATTGTAGCAGGTAGTGTGGCTTTTCTTACAACTTCTATAGCGGTTCTTTCTGGATATTCATTATCTAGATTTAACTTTAAATGGAACGGCTGGATTATTGCCTTATTTACATCAGCTCAGATGTTTCCAGTAGTTAGTAGACTGATATCCTTATACAAGATATTAGGCGAAATTAACTTAATCAATACAAGAGTTGGATTAATTATAGCCGTTACAGCAGGTATGTTGCCATTTAGTACAATGCTTATGTCAAGTTTTTTTGATGGTATACCAAAAGAAATTGAAGAAGCTGCTCGTGTAGATGGGGCATCAAGATTAGGTGTTTTATTTAAAGTGGTTATGCCTATTGTAAAATCAGGTGTTGTAGCAGTAGGGATATATTCATTTTTACTGGCGTGGGACGATTACTTACATGCAGCAACCCTTATACAAACAGATAATCTTAGAACCTTATCAACAGGAATTGCACTTAGGTACTTAGGGGAACTATCTTATGACTGGTCCTTAATTAATACTATTTCTGTTGTTGCAACAATCCCTATGATACTGGTATTCTTCTTCTTCCAGAAGCATATGGTAAAAGGACTTGTTGCAGGAGCAGTAAAAGGATAACAAAAAGGTTTGAGATACTTTAGTATCTCGAACCTTTTTTGTGTTAAATATATGGTAACTGTTATATAATAAAGTTAAAAAGGAGCGGCTAATAATGAATATACAAATTTTTGGAAAATCAAAGTGTTTTGACACAAAAAAAGCAGAAAGATATTTTAAAGAACGTGGAGTTAAAGTGCAAATGATTGATATTGCGAAATTTGGTATGAGTAAGGGAGAATTTAACACTATAAAACAAGCAGTTGGGGGAGTGGAAAACCTTCTTGATGGAAAGGCTAAAGACAAGGATTTATTAGCCTTGATTAATTATCTGCGTCCAGAAGATCAGGAAGCAAAGCTCCTTGAAAATCCTAAGCTATTTAAGACCCCTATTGTAAGGAACGGTAAACAAGCAACAATAGGATATGAAGCTAAGATATGGGAAACCTGGAGCTAAAATATAAGTATTTTGGAAAGGGAGAAAGGGAAAAATGAAGCCAAAAGATACAGGATGGAAGCTAGAAAATAGTTACTTAAAACTTCCTAAGAAGTTTTTTTCTAAAATTGAACCTAATCATATATTGCGGCCAGAGATAGTGATTTTTA
>CAYRAL010000259.1:0-2728 GCA_964422235.1 uncultured Candidatus Epulonipiscium sp.
TGGAAACAGAGAGTCTTATAAAACAATATGTGATAGTACAGTTAGGTGAAGAATCTTATGGGGTTGATATACAATCTGTGCAAGGAATTGAAAAAGTTAAAACAATTGCTCGTGTACCTAAAGCACCAGATTGTATTGAAGGTGTAATGAACCTAAGGGGAGAGATCATTCCAGTTATGAGCTTAAGAAAAAGATTTGATATAGGCCATAAAGATTATGACGATAATACGAGAATTATCATAATACGAATTGAAGACTCACAAGTAGGGTTAATTGTAGATGGTGTAAAAGAAGTTTTAGAATTACATGAACAAGAAATAGAAAACATACAAGTGATCGATAGAAAAGTTGATATAGATTATATTTCAGGTGTAGGAAAAATAAAGGGTGGTACTTTAGTCGTTACACTGCTTAACTTAAAAACTCTTATTGAAGAAACCCTTTTGTAAGGGTGACTACAAAATTTTAAGGTTAGGGGATGATTTTTGGTGGGTGATTTTAATAAGTTAAGTGAAGGGCATCTTGATATGCTCTCGGAAATCGGAAACATTGGTGCTGGTAATGCTAATACGGCCCTTAGTCAAATGCTAAATAAAAGAATAGATATGGATGTGCCTTTTGTTAAGATTACGGATTTTGATGAAATATCAGATGTATTAGGAGGGGCTGAAAATCTTGTTGTAGGGATTCTAATTCATGTTACAGGGGATGTTAGTGGTATGATGATTGTAGCGATTGAAAAATCCTCAGCCCATAAGCTAGTTAATATGCTCATGGGTAAGGAATTAAATGAGTTTGAAAGCTTTACGGCAATGGACTTATCTGCCCTTTGTGAAATTGGAAATATCTTAGCAAGTTCATATTTATCTTCATTAGCTGCAATGACAGGTCTTTCCATGGAGCCTTCAGTGCCAAATCTAGCCATAGATATGGCTGGTGCTATTTTAAGTGTTCCAGCAATAGAGTTTGGGAAAATTGATGATCGGGTGCTCCTAATTAAGACTGAATTTTTAGAAGGTGGGGAATCAGTTTTAGGTAATTATATATTGCTCCCTGATCCACCGTCCTTTAATAAAATTTTAACATCACTAGGAGCAACACTGTGAGTGAACCCAAAATAATCAAAGTAGGTATGGCAGATTTAAATATAGCTAAATGTCCTGATAAATTAATGACATTAGGACTGGGATCATGTATAGGCATTACATTATATGATCCAGCTGTAAAGGTTGGAGGGATGGCGCATATTATGCTGCCCGATAGCACCCAGATTAAAAATAACTCTAACTTAGCCAAATTTGCCGATACCGCTATAGGCGTGCTCATAGAACAAATGACAAATATTGGGGCAAACCAAAATAGGTTAGTTGCAAAGTTAGCAGGGGGAGCTCAGATGTTTGACTTTAAGCAAATATCAGATGTAATGAGAGTAGGATATCGGAATGATATGGCTACGAGAAAGATCCTAGAAGACCTCAAAATACCTATAATTGCTGATGATACAGGTGAAAATTACGGAAGAACAATAGAATTACATACAAAAACTGGGGCTTTACTGATCAAAACTATTAATCATGGGACAAAAGAAATATAAACAATGAGTGGAGGGATGATAGTGTCAGAAAAAGAAATAGAAAAAATGTGGCAGCAGTATTCGCTTTATCAGTCACCTGAAATTAAAGAAAAACTAATCATCCATTATGCATCACTTGTAAAATATATTGCTGGTAGATTAAATATGTATCTTGGGCAGAATGTAGAGTATGATGATTTAATAAGCTATGGGGTATTTGGGCTGATTGATGCAATTGATAAATTTGACTTAACAAAAGATGTTAAATTTGAAACATATGCCTCACTCCGAATAAGAGGCTCTGTTATTGACCATATGAGAAAAATGGACTGGGTTCCTAGGTCCTTAAGAAAACAGCAAAAGGATATGGATAAAGCATATACCGAGCTGGAGCATAATCTTGGAAGACCTGCTACAGATGATGAAATGATAGCATTTTTAGAGATTACACCTAATGAATTTCACGATATTATTAAAAACACTAGTATTTCCACATTAACATCACTAGAGCATCATATGTCACAAGGTCAAGACATAGAAGGGGCAAGCAATATTGCCAAAAGAGAAGAATCACCAGAGGAACATGTAGAAAAACTAGAAATGCAGGAAATACTGAAAAACTCTATAGACCAACTACCTGAAAGAGAAAGAAAAGTTATTACACTGTATTACTATGAAGAACTAACCTTAAAAGAAATAAGCGCTATTATGGGCGTTTCAGAATCAAGAATTTCACAAATACATACAAAAGGCATCAGTAGACTAAGAGGTAAGTTAAGTAATGAGGAGGGGTAAAATTGATTAGACCAATAGATACACAAATATTACACCCACAAACTCCAGAAATTGCAGGGCGTCAGCAAAGAAGCAATCATCTTCCAGTAGAACAGCAATCTCAATTTGGAGATATTATGCAAAAAGAAGTTGACCATAAAAAAGATACTGTTATAGCACCTCAGAATCCTGAGCAATTAAAAGCAAACAAAGATGGTTCTAAACAATCAGCTCATCATAAGAAAAAAGGAAAAAAGCAAGAAAATATAGACTCGAAAAAAAATAAATCTAAAGATGATTTATTAACTAAAATTGACATTAGAATCTAAAATAAAAACTGGAACGCAATATGATGACAAATCCTTGTGTTAAATAAGACTA
>CAYRAL010000260.1:0-2717 GCA_964422235.1 uncultured Candidatus Epulonipiscium sp.
AGGTATCTTTTTGTTCAATCTACTTTTTTATTATACAGGAAGCTCCTTTTAGATTATATAGATATGAAACTTATTATTTTTACATAAAATATCTCCATAACACAAAGGATCTTTGGAGAATATAAAACAAATTTAAAACGATAACTGTACTCCAAAAAAGTAGTGACGAAGCGTTATTGAACGCACTCTTACCAGGCATAGCTATATCCTTTATAAATACGGTTACCATGAAAAAAATCATAAGCATAAATATCCAGGAATAAGAATCATCTGGGTTAGTTATATTGAAAAACCTAAAACCTAAATCGGATAATAAACAAGCAATGGCTAATATCACTATGATTTTAATAAGATTCTCCTTTAAAAATTCCATATAAACCTTCCTTTCTTACTAAAGATAACCTCCCTTACCCACTTAATGCTACATAATAAATAAGTTTTTCATTTGCCCAGATATAATTAATTAGATTTAGTCTTATTGGTACTTACAATTTTTACTAATACTCTGGTTCTTCTTTTTTTTTTATATCATCATATGGAATGGACAGTATTATCATTGTAGCAGTTAAAATAATAATCGAAGAATGTGTTTCATTTATATCTAAATACAGTATTAATAGTGCTACAGATATACAAATAAAAACTAATAATATCATCAATTTACTCGCAGTGCTACTTTCTGATTTTATTTTTATTATTACTAAAGCACTGTTTAATATTGAAAGTAAAATAAAGCACATTATAAAAAAGCCATGACTAATCTTTGATGTAAAAAAATATGACATTATTGTTATAAACAGAGTATATATCCCTAAAAAAGAAGAATATAAGCGAATCCAGGGGCTATCTTTTATTATATTCCACTTCATTTTAGGTAAAATAATCATCCATATTCCTGCAATCACTAACATATTTTCCATTTTAATCTCTCCTTTTTTATGAAGAAAGTAGGGTTACGTTTTAATTTATATTATCTACTATTTAATCTTGCATCTACATACTCAAGAGCTTCTAAAAGACTATAATTGGTCAATTCTCTATACCTTCTAATTGCCTTATTTTTTTCCCCCTCAATTAAATATTTATTTAATAATTCATCTTCTATTTCTGTCATAGTAGAATCCAATTCAAAATGCCTTATTAATATATCCATTTTCTTCCCATATTCTTTTTGCAGTGCATATGTCTGATAACTCATAAGAAACATATATCCTATCACAACAGCTATCACAATATCTTCCCAAATTTCTCCCATTACTTGTCCTCCTCCTGGCTGGTTATTTTGTATGACCTTAAAATATCTATCCATAATGCTTTTGATACGATGTAGTAAAATAAAATTATCTTTTGAAGAAGGACATGCTACTATTAACTTAAATATAGGCGTCATCCTTTTAAAAAATAATAACTAAAAGCTAATTTAGTCTCATCTAAGTCATATTTTATAGATCCAAATAAACTTAAATTCATCTTGCTCTTTCCTGCTTCTTCTTTGTAGAGAAAATAAAATCCTACTGGTAAAGATAACAATGACCCTAACCATAAATAAATATCTGCAAAATCACAAACAAATCTATTAATAACACTTATATAGTCAATGGTGTAACCAAAGGTTATGGATACAATTATTCTGATGATAATTGAGCTTATTATTAAAATTATCGGTATGCATAATATATCATTTTTTTCATACTTCTCTACAAAATAAAAAAACATAAAGTAAACCGTTAAATATGCAAGTAACATTAACATTAAAATTAATATAGTTGAAAGATCCGAATAATTAGTTCCCATCATTTTAGTCAGAGATATACCTTCATTGTTTATTATTGGATAGATATTTATCATTGTTGAAAGATTATATTTAATTCCTATTTGGTTACTAAAGAAAACCTTAATTATTCCCTTTATAAATAGCTCAATACTTATTAGTACTAATAATAGGATTAGATGCTTATTTTGCCTTCTCATTCTTGTTATTTCCCTTTCATAATTAAAGTAGTGTATGTGGTGGACTCTATGCTATATTAGTTCTTTTCCAATACTAAATCTAATATTTTTTGTCTTTCTTCTTCATCTACTAAATCATAATTATTGGCATTATAGTTGATTTCAATTTCTATATCTGGTTTTATTCCTATGTGACCTGTACCTAAAATGTTATAATAACAACTTATTACTCTTTCTTTTTTTTTTAAAATTTTAAATCTAATTGCTTTGTATACAATCCATATTGAAGAAAAAATTACTATCCCCCACATTACTGTAGCTAATAATTTTAAATATAAGCTAGTACTTTTTATTATGACACTACTTAATATTGTGATTAATGGAAGTAAAGGAAATAATTTAGTTGCTTTTTCCCCAAATATAATCTCCATATTTGTTTTTTTCACTCTATTGTTGTTAGTTCCAGAATTTTTATTTTCCATATAACATAACCTCCTGGTCTTTTAGATTGTATGTCACAAGTATTACAAACACAATAATTATAGTAAATATTTTTGGTGCTAGTAGAGACAACATAATATTAGGCGCAAGTACAACAGTAAAGAATAAAACAGCACCAGCATTTGAACATATGTAAAGGTAATACCCTACTTTTTTTCTCTTAACAATCAGGTGCATTTTGATACTACTAAAACTACTGATAAAATCCTTTTATTCAATTCCCCCTTTTTTGATATAAGTAGTGTAAGGATCCTCCGTCTCTTTAT
>CAYRAL010000261.1:0-2707 GCA_964422235.1 uncultured Candidatus Epulonipiscium sp.
CATCCAAGTGCCATATCCATTGTTAAAGCATTTTGAAAGGCTTTTTCTGTTAAAATGTCTCTTGGACGTATATTTTGTTCTAATGTGTGCATAATTGTCATTCCCGCTGTTTTAGCTAGGCGAATTCGCTCTGCATATACAGCTGGTAATGACCCGTTGCCTTCAAGAGCAATACCAAGTACCTCACACATACAGTTCATGCTGTTGGCTGTAAACATACCTGAACAAGACCCGCAGCTTGCGCATGCATTGTTTTCGTATTCAAGTAATTCTTCTTCGGTCATTTTACCTGCGTTTACAGATCCAACCGCTTCAAATACGTCAGATAAACTCGCTCTCTTATCCCCTACTTTACCTGCTAGCATTGCTCCGCCGCTAATTGCGATGGTTGGAATGTTAAGCCTGGCTGCTGCCATTAGCATGCCTGGAACAATTTTGTCACAGTTTGGCACAAGGACTAAAGCGTCAAATCCATGAGCCATAGCCATAGCTTCAATTGAGTCTGCAATAAGTTCTCTTGTTGGAAGGGAGTAATTCATTCCAACGTGTCCCATTGCGATTCCATCGCATACACCAATTGCTGGTATTTCTATGGGTGTTCCGCCTTTAATACGGATTCCTGTCTTAACAGCTTCTACAATTGTATCTAGATGAATATGCCCTGGTACGATTTCACTTTTCGCACTAACAACACCAATTAGGGGTGCTTTGATTTCTTCGTCTGTATAACCCATTGCTTTAAATAAAGAACGATGAGGCGCTCTTTCGATTCCTGTTTTAACACGATCACTTCTCATTACTATCTCTCCCTTCGATTATCTAAATCTTTGCGTTTTGTCTATATTAAATGGCTTCTGCGATTCTTCTGCCCATTTCTGCTGTTCCAATTAATGTCTTACCGTCACTCATGATATCTGGCGTTCTATAACCTTCTTCAAGTATTCTTGTGACAGCATCTTCAATTGCTTTGGCTTCTTCTTCAAGGTTAAAGGAATACTTAAGCATCATTGCTGCTGATAAAATTGTTGCGATTGGGTTAGCCTTGTCCATTCCAGCAATATCCGGCGCACTGCCGTGAATTGGCTCATACATACCAAGAGTTCCTTCTCCAAGACTTGCAGAAGCTAACATTCCGATGGATCCTGTTAACATACTTGCTTCATCTGATAAGATATCACCAAACATATTAGTTGTAATAATGACATCAAATTGTTTTGGATTTCTAATGAGCTGCATGGCAGCATTATCCACATACATATGGGAGTATTCTACTTGTGGGTAATCTTTTGCCACCTCTTTGGTTACTTCTCTCCAAAGCCTTGATGTTTCAAGAACGTTAGCTTTATCCACTACAACCACATTTTTATCTCTTTTCATAGCTGTTTCAAATCCTACACGAAGAACCCGACGGATTTCATTTCTATTATAGTATTCTACATCATATGCTGAGTCATCTTCTGCTACTCTGCCGCGATCACCAAAATATATACCACTTGTTAGCTCACGTACGATGAGCATATCAAGGTGGTCTCCTATAATCTCTGGTTTAAGAGGACATGCATCTTTTAATTCTTTATGAAGTAAGGCTGGTCTAAGGTTAGCAAATAACTGAAGCTCCGCCCTTATGCTAAGTAGGGCACGTTCGGGTCTGTCTGCCCCTGCAAGATGATCCCACTTTGGCCCCCCTACTGCCCCTAGTATAATTGCATCTGCTGCTTTACATTTATCTAGTGTTTCTTTTGGAAGTGGTTCCCCTGTTTGATCTATGGCTACGCCACCTGCTAATACTTCTTCAAAGTTAAATCTATGATTATATTTTTTACCGATAGCATCTAGAACGACTATGGCCTCTCTGGTAATGTCTGGTCCTATTCCATCCCCTGGAATTGTTACAATATTATACATCATTTGCTTCCCTCCATCTATCATTATATCACATTATATTCTATTATTACAATTTAATAATAAAGTTGCAGAGACTGGGTAGTTTCTGCAACTTTCTGTGTTTTTTACTGATCAATAAGGCTGATATCGTACATCATATTGTTAATAGCGCCTACATATGCTAAAATACTTGCTTCTACAATGTCCGTGCTGACGCCGTGACCATTATATATGGCTTCATCTTTTCGTATTTTTACATTTACTTCACCTAAGGCATCTGTGCCTCCTGTTACGGCATTAATTAAGAAATCTTCTAGTTCAAAATCCATTCCAACTAATTGGTCAATGGCCTTATATGATGCATCAATAGGCCCATCAACAGATGATGTAATTGCTTCAATCATTTCACCATCTTGCTTCATTAAACGAACAGCTGATGTTGTTGTTATGCTGTTCCCTGCATTGATGACAAATCGATTGAATGTATAGGTCTCAGGGATATATAGGTTCTTTCTATAGACAAGAGCCTCGATGTCCCAATCACTAACCACTTTCTTTTTATCGGCAAGCTTTTTAAACTGCTCAAATGCTTCTTCTATTGTCTTTTCATCTAAGGTATAACCTAAAGACTTAAGTCTATCTACAAAAGCATGCTTACCTGAGTGTTTTCCTAGGACCATTTTGTTTTCTGCAAGGCCTATGGAGGCTGGTGTCATAATTTCGTATGTTTCTTTGTTGGCTAACATACCGTGTTGATGAATACCTGATTCATGAGCAAATGCATTCTCTCCTACAATTGCTTTGTTAGGCTGAACTTTAACCC
>CAYRAL010000262.1:0-2696 GCA_964422235.1 uncultured Candidatus Epulonipiscium sp.
TAATACCACCTATTGCACACCTTATTCCAATATTCCAATCTATATAATTATTAATATAGTATCCTATTCCACTTATTATAACTAATGGTATTATACAAAAAAGTGAAGTTGCTCTTGCTACTTGTTCATTTTTTTTAAGTGTCTCTATGGTCAAATTAGCATCCATTTTTAAGGCATTGCCTTCTACTTGGGAACATCCTGCTATAAATAGTGTTGCTGTAATAACTAAGGTTGTTAAAATCATTCCTTTTATCACTTTTGACATAATTTCCTACACTCCTTTTTTAGGCTACTGTCAGCTATGTAACCACATTGCAGTTATATGAATATTCTAACATAATTGCAGGTGTATTCCAAACAAGTTTTAACCTAAATCATTAAGCCAGTCTACATCCTATCAGACTTGTTAAATACAGGCAAAATAGTATTCTCCTACATTTATTGTCAGTAACCATTAAAAATGATATAATCCTAAGGTTAAGTTAGAAAAGGAATATAGAAAGGTAACAATATGATAAAAATTAATAACCTATCCTACTCATTTCCCCAAAAAGACCTTTATAATAAGATATCCTTCACACTAGAAGATGGCCAACACTGTGCTTTTATTGGCGCTAGTGGAAGTGGAAAAAGTACATTAACAGATTTAATCATGGCCCCTGATCAATACATGTTTGAAGGGGAATTAGAAGTAGCGCCTGATTGCCGTATTGGTTATGTCAGTCAGTTTTCAACTATTGATGAAACTAATAAACTAACCGTATTTGAATATATCGCCGGCGAGTTCATTGGCGTACAAAATGAGTTAAATGCTATTTACGCCGAAATGGAAACATCTGTAGATCTTGAGCCGGTACTTGAAAGGTACCAAGAAACGTTAGATCGATTTGACGCACTTGGAGGGGATAATTTTGAAAGTGATATTGATAAAAAATTAAATCTAGCCAATTTAATGAAGCAAAAAGATTTAGCAGTCTCTAAGCTAAGTGGTGGTGAGTTTAAACTTATTCAGATTATTAAAGAGATGCTAACGAGCCCTGATTTACTCATTATGGACGAACCTGACGTATTCTTGGATTTTGATAATCTTAATGCTCTTAAAAATCTAATTAATACCCATGGCGGTAGCCTACTCATTATTACCCACAACAGGTACCTTCTAAACCATTGTTTTAATAAGATTCTTCACCTGGAAAACATGGAACTTCAAGAATTTGATGGCTCTTATATTGATTATAATTTTTCACTACTTGAGACTAAAATTGAGTTGCAAGAGTTAGCCCAGGCTGATACAGACGAAATTGCTAGACATGAAGGTGTGATTGAGAACTTTAGGACCATTGCAAGCAATAATGCTGATGCTTCTAGAGGTAAGTCTTTAAAGGCTAGGGTTAGTCTTCTAGAACGATTAGAAGCACGTAGGATTAAAGCACCTTTTGTATCGATTAAGCAACCAGATATCCATTTAGTTACCAATAATGAAATTGAAGAAGCCACTGCTCTAAAAGTTACAGATTACAGTGTTGCCTTTGATGAAATGCTTTTGCATAATGTTAATTTTGAGATTAAATCCACAGACAAGGTGGCTCTAATTGGTCCAAATGGTACTGGAAAAACAACTTTACTAAGGGATATCTTTAAAAATAATCTTGATACTATAGAAGTTAATGAAAAGATTGAAATGGCCTACTTATCCCAGCTTCAAGGGGAAATGTTAAATGAATCTAATACCCTAGTTGAAGAACTTTTTGATTGTGGCTTCGAAACATCCAGTGAGATTATCAGCTATCTCTCAAGCTATGGTTTTGATGATGAAATCGTTTATCAAAAAATAGCTTCTTTATCTGGTGGGGAAAAAAATATTCTTCAATTGGCTAAAATCTCGTCTCGTCATGCAAATATGCTCCTGCTTGATGAGCCAACCAGCCACTTAGATACTTATTCCCAGATCGCACTGGAAAAAGCTATTAAAAACTATAAGGGCGGCATTATAATGATTTCTCATGATTTTTATACCATTGTAAATGCCATGGATTATGTTTTACTCATTGAAGATAAGACCATTCGCAAAGTCCAGATGAGAAAGTTTAAGAAAATGATTTATGCCCGCCATTTTGACAGAGACTATTTAGAATTTGAAGAAAAGAAAAAGTCTATTGAAACTAAAATAGAATTAGCTTTACAAGGCAATGACTTTGTTCTTGCACAAGGTCTATGTGAAGAACTAGAAGCACTTATCAAACACTAAACCCCTTGAATTTAGATTGTAGGACAAATCTAAATTCAAGGGGTTTTTATTTCTTTCAACTTATAATAACCACTATTTTATCTATTTCTAGTCGGTAGCTTTTGATAGATGGTAATACCCTGTCTATTAATATGCCCCATTAACTCTTCATTTTTTATCTTTTCAAATATCACTAGATCAAAACCATATGGTAGGTATAATTCATCTAGTTCTAAAAGAATTTTGTGCAAGTCCCGTATATTTATATTTTCACCTACTAATGCTAAATCAATATCAGATCCTTTTTTATAATTTCCTTTTGCCCGGGAACCATAAAGCAACACTTTTTCTATTTGAGGATACCTAGCGAAAATATCGTTAATACTTCCTAATACACTTTCCTTTAGTCCATACTTCATACTTCCTTCCTCTCTTCTTTTTCTTGTTCCTCCATCTTAAATTTTAGTTT
>CAYRAL010000263.1:0-2694 GCA_964422235.1 uncultured Candidatus Epulonipiscium sp.
GGCAATGTCAAATATTATAGAACTTAAAAATGTGTATAAAAGTTTTTACACTGATACCCAAGAACTCTTAGTCCTAGAAGATTTAAATTTAACACTCAAAAAAGGGGAAATCCTTGGTATATTAGGTCCTTCTGGTTGCGGAAAATCAACTATTCTTAATCTACTTTCTTCTTTGATTAAACCGACAAGCGGAATGATTAATATAAACGGAAATATAGGCTATATGTTTCAACGAGATCATCTCCTAGAGTGGCGTAATATTATAGATAATATTACCATTGGTCTAGAAATACAAAGAAAAATTAATAATGAATCTATGATGAATATTCATTCCCTATTAAAAAAATATGATTTATGGGATTTTAGACATCATTATCCTTATCAGCTTTCTGGTGGTATGAGACAACGGGTTGCTTTAATTCGAACTTTAGCAACTAATCCGGATATTTTACTTTTAGATGAACCTTTTTCTTCTTTAGATTATCAAACTAGACTTCAAGTAAGTGATGATGTGTATAAAATTATTAGACAAGAAAACAAAGAAGCAATACTCGTGACCCATGATATTTCTGAAGCTATATCCATGGTTGATCGGGCAGTTGTTTTATGTAAAAGACCTGCAAAGGTCAAGTTTACCCATGATATCTTGCTTACTGTAGAGGGTGAACGCTCGCCTATAACGGCGCGTAAATCCCCCGAGTTTAAAGATTACTTTAATACACTATGGAAGGAGTTAGATTATAATGAAGGGAAACATTAAAAGCATAGAATACCAACAGTTTTTAGAAAGTAAAGCTAAAAAGAGACGATTCATTCTAATCATTCAAGTATCTTTACTAATTATTTTTTTAACATCTTGGGAGCTGCTAGCTCATTTTAAAATAATTAGCACCTTTTTAGTTAGTAGCCCTTCTGCTATTTATCACTTGTTAATTAATTATATGAAGGATGGAAGCTTATTTAGGCATATTGGAATCTCGGTTTGGGAAACCTTACTTGGGTTTTCCATTGGAACTATTATAGGCATAATAGTAGGGATTATATTATGGTGGTCAGATACTATTGCCAAGATTTTTGACCCCTTCCTTGTTGTACTAAATGCCCTTCCAAAAACAGCATTAGCCCCAATTTTAATTGTATGGGCTGGGGCTGGTATTCAAGGAATTGTTGTCATTGCAATTAGTATTTCAGTAGTCAGTACAATACTAACTGCATATAATTATTTTATAAGCGTAGATAATGAAAAAATTAAAATGCTCCGAAGTTTTGGTGCTAGCAAAGGCCAGATTTTAACTAAATTAATTTTACCTGCAAATGTCAAAAATATCATTAACATTATTAAGATTAATATTGGTTTAGCATGGGTTGGCGTTATTGTTGGAGAATTCTTAGTTTCCAGAGCTGGAATTGGATATCTAATTGTCTATGGTGGGCAAGTCTTTAGACTAGATTTAGTTATGATGGGGGTTTTTGTTTTAGCAATATGCGCTTTATTAATGTATCAGGTTATTAATTTAATGGAGAAGTTAATTTTTAAAAAATAATTTCTAGGAGGTATAGTATGCAGGTTTTTAAAAGAATTTTAGCCATTACTATAGGTATTACTATAGCAATTTCTGTATCCGGATGTCAAAACACCCTTAAGCAGGAATCTTTGCAAAAAATAGGTGTTGCAGAAGTTACTCACTCAGTATTTTATGCCCCACAATATGTAGCCATTGAAAAAGGTTTTTTTGCCGATGAAGGTTTTGATATCGATCTAATTGGCGCCTATGGTGCTGACAAAACAATGGCAGCTCTTCTATCAGAAGAAGCCCAAATTGGATTTATGGGGCCTGAGGCCTCTGTCTACGTCTATGCCCAAGGAAGCAAAGACTACGCCATCTCTTTTGCTCAAGTCACCAAAAGGGATGGTACCTTTTTAGTCTCTAGAGAACCTGAGCCAGATTTTAAATTTGATAATTTAAAAGGAAAAGAGCTTATAGGCGGGCGCAAAGGCGGTATGCCTGAAATGACACTAGAGTATGTTCTCAAGAATAATAACCTTATACTAGGTGAAAATACAGATGCTGGAGATGTTAATGTAAGAACTGATATTCAGTTCGCAGTTATGGCAGGGGCTTTCACTGGTGGTGAGGGAGACTATGTTACCTTATTTGAGCCTATGGCCACTTCAGTAGATAAAGCTGGTACTGGACACATTGTAGCCTCTATAGGCGCTGAGTCTGGCGAGATTCCTTACACAGCTTATTGCGCGCTAGGTAGTTATATAGAAGAAAACCCAGAAATTATTCAAAAATTCACCAATGCTATTTATAAAGGTCAGCAGTATGTAAAAGATCATTCTGCCGAAGAAATAGCTAAGGTTATTAGTCCTCAGTTCACCGAACTTGGAATAGATGAATTAGTAGCCGTTATCCAACGATATAAGGATAATGATACTTGGTGTGATGAGCCAATCTTAAAAGAAGAAAGCTTAAATAGGCTTATGGATGTTATGGAACTTGCTGGAGAGCTTAATGAAAGAGTTCCTTATGACAAAATTGTTACAAGAAAATTCGCCGAGGAAGCGGTTAAATAAATTGCTATAAAAAACAAGCCATTACTAATAATTAGTAATGGCTTGCTTCCTGTATTCATTAAAGGCACCACCCAGATTTGAACTGGGGATAAAGGTGTTGCAGACCTCTGCCT
>CAYRAL010000264.1:0-2692 GCA_964422235.1 uncultured Candidatus Epulonipiscium sp.
TATCTTGGTATAATTTATCTTGTGCTATTAATGAAATAGTAATTTGCGACTGTGGCGGAACTGGCATACGCGCTAGACTAAGGATCTAGTCCGGGTAAACTGGGTGGGGGTTCAAATCCCCCCAGTCGCATAAAAAACAAGCGTTTGAGTAAATCTCAAACGCTTGTTTTTTATTGCATATTTTTAAAATATTATAAAAAGAAATAAAAACCCTTGCAAGTTTTAGTAAAAAGGGTAAACTAATAAGTAATACTATAATTAGGAGGAAGCTCATGGTCGGACTAAAAGATATAGCAAAAGAGGCAGGCGTATCCATATCAACCGTATCCAACGTGTTAAATGGAAAATCCAATGTAGGGGAAGCAACAAAGGAACGTGTGCTAGCCATATGTAAGGAGATGTCATACTACCCCAATACTGCAAGCAAGGTTTTAAAATCCAGTAAAACAAATACGATTATGCTGAATTTCAGTGACTTTGATAGAAGTTTTTATTTGAAGATTATTAAAGGGATTAGTGATTATGTTAATAATAATAATTATGATTTAATTATATGCACTAATAAATCTGGAGAAAGATATATGCGCAATAGCTTAAGCAGCGGTTGTATCATACTCGATAAGAAGATGAAGGACAAGGTGTTATTAAATATCGCCAATGAAAATTATCCCATTGTTGTGTTGGATAGGGTTTTAGATCATCCCTATATTAAAAGTGTCGTGGTTAATAATTATGATCCTATGAGAGAAATGATAGGAATTTTAGTCAAGGGTGGATATAGGAACTTTGGATTTGTAGGTGGACCTGAGTATACTGCAGATAATAAAGAACGCTACGAAGCCTTTACAGATGTACTTAAGAATCATAATATCCCTTTTCAACAAAAAAGTTATTTCTCTGGCGATTATACGGAAGAGAGTGGATATGCTGCAGCTAAAATATTAATGTTAAGTCAAGAACTACCAGAAGCCTTAATATGTGCCAATGATAACATGGCAATAGGGGCTATCAAGGCTTTTAGAGATAATGGATTAAGGGTTCCAGAAGATATCGGCGTAACTGGATTCGATGATTGTGATTTAGCCAAGACTTATGGACTAACGACGGTTTCTATTCCGAATTATGAACGTGGTTATATAGCAGCCAGGTATTTAATAGAAAATATTCGAGGGACTCTTAATGTAGAGCCTTTTAAAATTGCCGCTAAGATTAAGTGGCGAGATAGTATTTTAAGTAAATTTAGTAAAATAAATATAAAATGATAATTATTTTACTAAAATAATGGTGAAAACCGACTATTTTAGGGTTGGATAGATATTGAGAATAACGGAATATGTACAATGTGCATAAAAAGTATTAAAAATGTTCCAAGATATTGACGAAAATGTAAAAGGCGTATAAGATATAGGTATAACGTTTTACATAAATTTAATATCAAAGGGGAGATAATAATGAAAATGAAAAAAATGATAAGTATTTTACTGACAGTTACTATGGCAGGAGTATTCATAGCAGGATGTGGAGCCTCACCAAAGGAAGAAGTAACTAAGGAAGAAGGAACTAAGCAAGAAGCAGTAGTGGCAGAAACGCCAGCAGTTGAATCAGTAAAGAAAATTGTTGTATCTCAATCTAAAGTAGAGATATCAGATCAACTAGAAGCATTAGCCAAAGAATATGAAGATGAAACAGGTATAGAAGTAGAGGTTTGGGGAACAACAGGGGATGACTTCTTACAACAATTAAAAATGAAACTTAGTAATGACCAAGGACCTACAGTATTCTCCTTACAACCTGGAGCTGAATCAAATGATTTGAAAAATTACTTAGCAGATTTAAGTGATGTATCTTTCATTAATGATGTAGCTGACAATATGGCAGATACAATTGATGGAAAAGTTTTAGGTATTCCTTATACAGTAGAAGGTTTTGGTGTGGTTTATAACAAAAATCTAATAGATGCTTCAGCTGTTACCAATACAGAAGCCTTCATCAATATGCTAAAAGATCAAAAGGCAGCTGGTATCAATGGATTTAGCTTATCTCAAGAAAGTTATTTCTTAATTGGACATATTTTAAATACACCTTTTGCACTTCAAGCTGATGGCGTAGGCTATATCGAAAAATTAGTAGCTGGAGAAGTAACAATGCAAGATACGGCAGAATTCCAAGAATTCGCTAAAGTAATGGAAGCTGTTAGAGAATATACAAAAAACCCACTAGAAGTTAATTATGATACAGAAACAGGGGACTTTGCAACAGGAAAATCTGCATCCATTCACCAAGGAAACTGGAGCTATGGTATGTTCACAGACTATGATGTAGATTTTGAAATGGGAATCATGCCACTTCCAATTAGCGGAAATGATAAGGTTGCTGTTAGTGTTCCAACATGTTGGTATGTGAATTCACAAGTATCAGATGCTGAAATTCAAGCAGGGAAAGAGTTTTTAGAATGGATGTACACAAGTGAAACAGGACAAAGATATTTAGCAGAAGAATTTGGATTTATTCCAGTCCTTAAGACTATGGAGAGTGCAGCATTAGATCCACTTTCACAGTCAGTTGCAGATTTCACTGCAGAAGGTAAAACAATTGGATGGCCTATGAATCATTGGCCAGCAGGTATTGTAGATGTTCATTTAGTTCCTGTAGCAACTAAGTTTTTCACAACAGACATGACAGGAGAAGATTT
>CAYRAL010000265.1:0-2676 GCA_964422235.1 uncultured Candidatus Epulonipiscium sp.
GATTTTCTGCCTTTTCTAACTAACTGATTAAACGTTGGCATACTGACACCTCCTTGCTAATGAATTGTGGCTGCGATTGCAGTCTTTACTTCGATGTTACATTCCTTACCCAGTTGAACCATAGTTTCTACTGTTATTACAGGTAGTCCCTGATCCTTTGCAAGTTCAATAACTTGACGAACCACACGTTCGTCTGCGTCTTCAGCAATATAAACAACCTTAGCAATACCTTTTTGCAGTGCTTTAATTGTCTGTTTCATGCCGACTACTTTTGAATTTGTTTCTAGTCTGTGCAACATAAATCCCCCCTATAAGGTTCATTTCTATGCATACTAATACACACTGAACGATTTTAACACTTAAACGGTCAAAAGTCAAGCATCATTGTCGAAATATATAAAACCCTTTAATACCAGACTGAGGACAGTTAATAAACAAAAGGTTTTAGCTTGTTAAAAGCTCTTTGTTTGTTAACTGCCCCCTGTTTTTAGTTAGGTACTGGCTCCCCAACGACTGCCTGTTCATCCATTATAACATCTAGATTCCTATAACGTTCCATACCTGTCCCGGCAGGAATTAACTTACCAATAATGACATTTTCCTTTAAGCCTATAAGAGGATCTGTTTTTCCTTTTATGGCTGCTTCTGTCAGAACCCTCGTGGTTTCCTGGAAAGATGCTGCTGATAAGAAAGAATCAGTTGCTAATGATGCTTTAGTAATACCTAAAAGTGCTGGTTTACCTTCTGCTAATTCTAAATTAGCTACTGCTGCATTTCTATTTGCTTCCTCATATTCTAATACATCTATTAGGGCACCTGGTAAAAATTCTGTATCACCATGCTCTTCAATTTTCACCTTTTTAAGCATTTGGCGAACAATTACTTCTATATGCTTATCGTTAATATCTACTCCTTGAAGTCTGTATACCCTTTGTACTTCTCTGATCATATAGTCTTGAACAGCCCAGGTTCCTTTAATTTTAAGGATATCATGAGGGTTAACACTACCTTCTGTCAGCTCGTCACCAGCTGAAACAACCGTACCATCTTGAATCTTAATTCTTGATCCATAAGGGATTAAGTAGGCTTTACTCTCACCTGTTTCACTATTTGTAATGGTAATTTCTCGTTTTTTCTTTGTTTCTGAATAAGCTGATAAGCCACCAAACTCAGCGATAATAGCAAGCCCCTTAGGCTTACGCGCTTCAAATAACTCTTCAATACGTGGAAGACCTTGGGTAATATCGTCTCCTGCAATCCCTCCTGTATGGAATGTACGCATTGTAAGCTGTGTACCCGGCTCACCAATTGATTGAGCTGCAATAATACCGACTGCCTCACCGACACGAACTGGGCTACCAGAGGCCATATTAGATCCATAACACTTAGAACAAATCCCAATACGAGATTTACATGTAAGGACTGTCCGTATATTGACGGCTTCAATTCCTAGTCCTTCAATATAATCTGCTTCATCATGTGTAATAAATTCGTTTTCATCTTTAATGACTTCTCCTGTTTCAGGATGAAGGATTGGTTCAACTGTAAACCTACCACGAATACGCTCATGTAATGGTTCAATAACTTCATTGCCATCCTTAAATGCTCTTACGACCATTCCTGGTATATGCTCTAGTCCTTGGTCATCAATTTCATGTTTACAATCTAGTTCTCTAACAATCACATCTTGTGATACGTCAACTAAACGTCTTGTTAGGTAACCTGAATCCGCTGTACGAAGTGCTGTATCAGCAAGACCTTTACGAGCACCGTGAGCAGATATAAAGTATTCTAATACAGATAGACCCTCGCGGAAATTAGCCTTGATAGGAAGCTCGATTGTGCGTCCTGTTGGAGATGCCATAAGTCCACGCATACCCGCTAATTGTTTAATCTGGTTATTAGAACCACGAGCACCTGAGTGTGCCATCATGTAAATATTATTATATTCTCCAAGTCCTGCAAGGAGTGCCTCTGTAATCTTTTCGTTTGCCTCGTTCCAAGCCTGAATAACCTTATTATAACGTTCTTCATCAGTCATAAGACCACGACGGAAAAGCTTGGTTACATTATCAACTACCTTGTCAGCTTCAGCAAGATACTCTCCTTTTTTATCCGGTATAACCATGTCTGAAATCGATACCGTAAGAGCTCCTTGAGTAGAATATCTAAAACCAAGCTCTTTAATGGAGTCTAATAGTATTGCTGTTTCTGTAGAACCGTTTTTATTAATACATCTTGTTATAATTTGTCCTAATTTCTTTTTCCCAACAACAAAATCCGCTTCATATATAAAAATATTTTCTTCTTTTGTACGATCTATAAATCCTATATTTTGAGGAATTACTTCATTAAAAATAATACGCCCAACAGTGGTATCAGTCATACCCGAAACCATTTCACCGGTCATAGGATGCTTTACTGTGCGTCTTACTTTAATTTTTGCATGTAAGGAAATCTTTTTATTTTCATAAGCCATAATGGCTTCATTTTCATCTTTAAAGAACTTACCCTCACCTAGTTCACCATCTTTTTTAAGGGTTAAATAGTATGTTCCAAGAACCATATCTTGCGAAGGAACTGCTACCGGATCACCATCTGATGGTTTTAGTAAGTTATTTGGTGCAAGTAATAAGAACCTACATTCTGTTTGTGCCTCTACTGATAAAGGAACGT
>CAYRAL010000266.1:0-2672 GCA_964422235.1 uncultured Candidatus Epulonipiscium sp.
CGAGTGGGCTGCTTAAAATCTATTCTTAAGTTTTCATAGAACTTTTGACACTACCTTATTATAGTATGCTCTACTTATATTGTATCATGAACAATATAAGTATATATTTGTAATGTTATTCTACCTATTTACTGCAAGTACTATTCTAATCCGCTATCAATCACACTTTTTAATATCTTTGCAAAAAACAACCCCCAAATCCTGACTATTATCAGAACCCAAGGGTTGTACCTATGGAGGTGAGCCAGGATGACTCTATCCAGTATTTACAGAGTTATCAGTCTACCTTACCTTTTAAGTAATTAGATTTAAGTAATCGGCCTCATAAATCAGTTGTTATAAAAAATAAGCTACTTAATTAACTCTAATAACTGATGTCTTAATAACGCTATATCTATATCAATTATTTCCCATATTAGTTTTAAATTCATACCTTCATAGTCATGAACTATTCTATTTCTTAAACCTCTCATTTTAAACCAGGGTATTTCTGAATATCTTTCTATATATTCCTTATCTAACTTATTAACTAACTCACCTATTTGGCTCAAATTAAATACGCACGCTTCTACCATCATACTATTATTTTTGAATTCATCATAACTTATATTGTTTGTATATTTTAGTATAGATTCAGCATAATTAGTTATCTTTAGAATAATCTTCTGATTTTTCATATATGACCATACCTCCACTTTCAATTTCTTGTATGATTAAGGTATTTGGATCTATATGTGATTTGTCAATCAAGTCTACATCTATCCCTAAAGCACCAACTAGGATTTCAAGTAATCCTACAAAGTCGAGTCCTCTTAATTTTCCATTTGTATCAATGTATAAGTCTATATCACTATTGGTAGTAGCTTCACCTTTTGCAAAAGAACCAAATAATATTGCTTTATTTATCGGGTAGTTTCTTAGTATTGGAATAGTTTTCTTCTTAATTTCCTCGATAGAAATAATATTAGAAGTCATTATCATCAACCTCCTTTATATTTGTTCAATAATTAATCTATATGGTTATTATATCATTAAATAGATAATATTTATAGGTATTAATATTACGCGCTATTGATTGTGCTTGAAATATCACATTGTATATACTGCATATATAATGTGTCATCGTTAAATAGAAATATGTAAAGCAACAAATGATAAAATTCCCCTCAAAACAAAAAAAAAACCCCGAATTCCAACTTAATTGTCAGAATTCGAGGGTTATAACCATGGAGGTGAGTCGCATCACTTGTTATTCTCATTAACTGAAAACTTAGGATTTTCTTTCCTCTAAACTTAACTTGCTCAACCCTGAGAAGTATTTATTTAAACACCTTTATAACATATTTTGTAACTTGCTCCATTTTCTTTGCTTTTAAACTTCCTATTTTATATAGAATAATACTTCTCTCTGCTGTGAAAATCTTATTGGGCCTTATATTACTCTCTCTATTTAAACTACCATCTTCAAAGTGACTATTATCGAGTTTTATAGCATACTTATCGTATATCATTTGGCTGGTTATCTGTGCTAATATTATATCATCACCCTCTAAGTCTGCGAGTACTATAGCCGGTCTCTTTTTAGAATTAGACAAATCTGAAAAAGGGAAGGGTACAGTGACTACATCACCTTTTACAAATCTGACCATGCCTCATCCTCCTCAGGTTTCAGCCAGTCTTTAGCTAAGGATGATTGACTAGCCAAAGTTATATCTTTTACCTTGTTTCTTCTTGTCATATTTAGGTATCCTATAAAATCTACAACTTTTTCTAGATCTTTTGCTGATAATTGTTCAATAAGTTCTCGTAAATCTTCTTTTTCAGCTATCATAGAAACCCCACCTTTATTGTTATGATACTTATATTATATACTATTTCTAATAAGATTAAAATAGGTATACCCTATTCTCTTTCTATAAAGGATTATGATTTTATTTATATTACAAATATATAAAGTCAATCTATTGTTAAAACAAAAAAGCCCAAACCACCAAAGAAAGGTGATCCAGACTTTTATTAAGGCTGTTATAGTCCACAATGATGATTTGGAAATACATTCCATTATGGATACTATGTATGGAGGTGAGCCACGATGACTCTATCCACCATTTACACAGCTAACTGCCTATTCTGTTCTTTAATCCATATACCTATAAAAGACATACCAAAACTTGAAACAAACCGCAACCCCTTAAAACATTATGAAATACTTAATGAGAAATCAAAATAATATTTTCTGATTATGTCCTCTACTACCATATCCTCTTCTTCTATAAAGTATCTACTATAAACTTCTGATAGTTCATCAAATCTAATATTAGACTGAATTATGTGTGAGTCTATGACTGCAACTATTTCGTTTGAAACGATTTCTTCATAGCTATTTTTGTATTCGTCCGAAGGTATGTTGTTTTTGAAATATTTTAATATATTGTCATAGCTGGTATCATCAAAAAAGTTATTTGATAATGAACATAGGACAATGCTTTCTTCAAAAATCTTAGTATGATCATCAGCTAATCTTTTATTTATTATTCCTTCTTTCAATAAAACGACTGAATATTTATCTAATTTCATTTTAAAACCTCCTACAAAGTCTATAGACACCAAATTAAAATTTTTATTTCAATCTAATTTCCTTTTTCTATAAGAGGATGCCATTCTTTGTATTG
>CAYRAL010000267.1:0-2659 GCA_964422235.1 uncultured Candidatus Epulonipiscium sp.
TCAAACATACGTGCAGATAGTACTGCTGATTTTAAGGCATTTCCAACAACTTCTGGGGCAAAAAATAAACCCTGCAATATAGGTTGATTAAGTCCCAAAGTTGCACCTACATCTTTCCCCAGACCTGGCGCACTAAGGCGCACAGCCGCATTTTCAACATATTCCTCCTTGCCAACAATATAGCCTCCTGTTGGTGCTAGTCCACCTCCAGGGTTTTTTATCAGTGAGCCAACTACCATGTCTGCACCTACTTCAGATGGTTCCATTGTTTCGACAAACTCACCATAGCAATTATCTACCATGCATATAATATCACTGCGAATACCTTTAACAAATTGTATTAACTCTCCTATTTGCTTAACAGATAAGGTGGGTCTAAATTTATAGCCTTTAGATCTTTGAATGGTTACCATTTTAGTCTTAGGGGTAATTGCCTTTTTTATCCCTTCATAATCAAAAGAAAAATCTTCCTTCATATCTACCTGAGCATAGCTAATGCCAAAATCCGCCAAACTGCCACTGACTGGAAGGATTCCTATAACACTATCTAAGGTGTCATAGGGTTTGCCAACCACTGACAAAAGCTCATCTCCAGGCCTTAAATTCCCAAAAAAAGCCACTGTTAAGGCGTGGGTACCTGACATTAATTGTGGCCTCACAAGTCCTGCTTCAGCCTTAAAAACATCTGCATATATTTGCTCTATTAAATCTCGTCCTAAATCGTTATAGCCATAGCCAGTTGTTGCTGCAAAGTGAATATCACTAAGGCCATTTTTTTGCATGGCATGAAGCATTTTAGCACCATTATATTCCGTGATCCTTTTTATTGCTTCAAACTGAGGCTTAAGCTGACTTTCAATCTTTATGGTGAAATCATATACATGACTATCTATATTAAATGCATCCATTATTAATTGTTTAGCTTCCATTCTTAATCCTTTCTAAAAACAATAAAATGTGGAAAGCAATATCTACTCTCCACTTTTTATTATAACACTATTTTATATTTTTTGTCGATATTTGTTAGCGTATGTCTATATAAGTTTCTTTTTTTACCTTGGCATCTTTAAATGTGCCCATATTGAGCATGGTATATAGGGCGGACTCAATGATTGTAAACCCAAGTGGGCAACCGGATCCTTCCCCTAGTCTTAGATCTAAATCAAGCATAGGTTTAAGACCAAGAGCCTTCATAACCTCTAAGGAACCAGGCTCTGCTGATAGGTGGGATGGGAAGGTATAATCCTTTACATAAGGTGACATGTGAAAAGCACATAGGGCTGCCACTGAAGCTATAAACCCATCTATAACAATAGGGACCTTATTTATGGCTGCACCAATATAACACCCACATAATCCCGCTATATCAAGGCCACCTACTTTGGCAAGTACATCAATAACATCTTCTTTGTTAGGATTATTAAGAGTTATAGCTTTTTGGATAACACCCTTCTTATGTAAATATTGACCATCTGTAAGACCTGAACCTTTACCTGTTGCAATATCTACACTTATATCCTCAAGGACACTTAATACTGCTGCACTGGTTGTTGTGTTTGCCACACCCATTTCCCCTGTGCCAAGCATATTATAGCCTTCTAGTACGAGACCATCAATGGTATTAATACCAACATTAATTGCCTTTATAACATGAGCCCTAGTCATGGCAGGACCTTTTGCTATATTATTTGTACCTTGCATGATTTTGTGATCATGTATAAGGGGGTTATTAAATTCCCCTTTAACTCCAATATCTATAATGGTTGTATCACATCCAAAAAATGATGATAAAACAGATACTCCAGTAATGTCTTTTGTAAAATTATCTGTTACAGTATGGGTTACTTCTTGAGGGCAGCTACTGACCCCCTCATCTGTGACCCCATTATCTGCGCACATAATGACAATATTTTTTTGCCATTCAACTGGCTTTAATCCGCCATAAATCCCTGCTAGTTTAATTGCTATTTCTTCTAGCATTCCAAGACTTCCTATAGGCTTTGTTAGGTTATCAATTATTATTTTAGCCTCATGAGAAGATTCCGGGTGGGCTGGCGTAATTAACTTGAGTGCCTCTTGTAGTTGTTTCACTTCCTATTTGGATCTAGTTGTATATTTGATGCAGGTATAATCGTTGAAATAGCATGTTTATAGATTATTTGCTGCTTGTCATCTGTTTCAACTAACACAATAAAGTTATCAAATCCCCGAACTAATCCTTTTAACTGAAATCCATTTGTTAAAAATACTGTCACAATGATTTTATCTTTGCGTAGTTGGTTTAATAAGTTCTCTTGTAAATTCATTATCCTATCCATTTGTATCCCCTCTTTCTATAGTCGTAACCTTATTTTATATGATTAGCATGCATTCTTCAAGGTATTTATGCATTAATATTTATATAATTTGACTCTGCTGAACATGTTTTAACAGTACTTTTAGAATTTTGTCCTTATCAAAACCATAGTGATCAACATCTATCCATATGGGATTCCCTTGATGCCTAAGCCATGTTAATTGCCTTTTAGCATAATGTCTTGTGTTTTGCTTAAGGGTATCTATACAGGATTGTAAATCTTTTTCTTCTTGAAAATAAGGGTAGAACTCCTTATAGCCAATTCCGCGCATAGATGGGAGATCTTTAGAGTAACCTTTATCA
>CAYRAL010000268.1:0-2652 GCA_964422235.1 uncultured Candidatus Epulonipiscium sp.
AGCTGCAAAGCTTGGTGCAACTGTAGGAGTGAGTGAGTCTACTGTTGTAAGGTTCGCTAATGAGTTAGGATATGATGGTTACCCAAAGCTTCAGGAGGCTCTAGAAGAACTTGTAAAGAGTAAACTAACAGCTATGCAACGTATTGAGGTGACAACAGAAAGGATTGACCACAATAATGTTTTAAAAAGCGTTCTTCAAACAGATGCTGATCAAATTAGATACACCATTGAACATGCCGATGAAGAAGTTTTTCAACAAGCTGTAAAGAAGATTATAGAGGCTAAAAACATCTATATTTTAGGTGTTCGTAGTTGTGCAGGCCTTGCTGGTTTTCTAGCCTTCTATTTTAATATTATCTTTGATAATGTTAAATTAATCAATACAAATAGTGTCAGTGAAATGTTTGAAATCATACATAGAGTATCGCCAGAAGATGTGGTTATAGGAATAAGTTTTCCGCGCTACTCTAAGAGAATCCTTAAAGCTCTCGAGTTTTCAAATTATAAGGAAGCAACTGTTGTTGCTGTTACAGATAGTCCACTTTCTCCAATTGCTAAACTGGCAGATTACCCGCTTATTGGAAGAAGTGAAATGATTTCATTTGTAGACTCATTAGTTGCACCAATGAGTATACTCAATGCCTTAATAGTTGCTATTAGTCTGGAAAAAAAGGAAGAAATCACTCAGAGTTTGGAAAAATTAGAAAAAGTATGGACTGAATTTGAAGTTTATGATTATACTTACAATGATCTTCCAGGCCTATATTCTCCCCCCCTTGGAACTAAAGAACAATATGATTAATACTAAAAAGAAAGAAGTGGTATAACATGACGACTATTGCCATTCGAGGTGCCACTACAGTTTCTAAAAACGAAAAAGTCACCATATTAGAGGCAACTAAAGAATTACTTATTTCTATCTTAAAAGAAAATAAAATTGAAATAAAAGAAATTAGCAGTATTTTATTTACGGCAACCAAAGATATAACCAAGGTATATCCTGCCGTGGCTGCTCGTGAGATTGGCATAACAGAGGCTGCCCTTATGTGTATGCAAGAAATGTATGTTGAGGGTAGTTTGCCAATGTGCATTCGAGTAATGGTCCAGATAGAGCGAAAAAGTGCAGATAGGGATTTATCTATAAAGCATATTTATTTGCACGGTGCTACAAAACTTCGGCCTGATTTGGCACAGACGTCAGCAATTGCCATAGATGGACCCGCAGGCGCTGGTAAAAGCACCATTGCAAAGAATGTATCAAATGCCCTTGGATATATTTATATTGACACAGGCGCTATGTACAGAGCTGTTGCATACTATTGCAAGCAAAATCACATCAATTGGCACAATGAAGAAGAGGTTATAAGTGCTTTAGGCAATATTGACATTAAAATCACAATACAAAATAACACTCAACATATCTACCTTAACAATGAAGATGTTTCTCATTTAATTCGCAACCAAGAAACTGCATCTGGTGCATCAACTGTGGCTTCCTACGACAAAGTGCGTAAGCAATTAGTAAAGTTACAGCAAAAACTAGCTGCAGAAACTTCTGTGGTTATGGATGGCAGAGATATCGGAACTCACGTTCTTCCAAATGCAAAATTGAAGATTTTTTTAACAGCATCAGTGATTGAACGGGCAACACGTCGGGCTAAAGAATTAGAACAAAATGGCTACACAGTGGATCTTAGTGAAATTAAACAAGAAATAATAGACAGGGATTATAATGATTCTAACCGGGAATTTTCACCCCTTCGCAAGGCCACTGATGCTATCGAATTGGATACCACTGGTAAATCCATTGATGAAGTGACAAATGAAATTTTAGCATTAATCAGCCGCTAATCATAAGGAGGTGTATAAACTTGGAAATTATTATTGCGAAAACTGCTGGTTTTTGCTTTGGCGTTCAACGTGCCGTAGAGTTAGCATATAATGAATCTTATAAAAAGAATGTATTTACATACGGACCTATTATTCATAATGCTCAGGTTGTGCAATCATTAGAAAAACGTGGCATAAAAGAAGTTAATAGTGTTAATGAAATCACTGATGATTCAAAATTGATTATCAGGTCTCATGGTGTTACACCTGATGTATATAGTGAGGCAAATAATCATAATATAACAATTGTAGATGCCACATGTCCTTATGTTCGCAAGATTCATAAGATTGTAGAAAGACATAATAATAATGGAGACAAGATTGTTATTGTTGGTAATCAGGAACACCCAGAGGTGTTGGGAATAAAAGGGTGGGCAGCTAGTGATACAATTGTGGTTGCAAGTGTCCTTGATTTATCTGAGGACTTGTTTAAGGAGAATAAACCTATTTGTATCGTGTGTCAGACGACCTATAGGAAAGACAAATTAAAAGAAATTGTAAATTGGATCAAAAATAGGTTTCAAAATGTTACAATTTATGATACAATTTGCAAAGCTACATCTGAGCGCCAAGAAGAGGCAGTGGAAATTTCAAAAAATGTTGACTATATGGTCGTAATTGGCGATAAAAACAGCTCTAATACCCAAAAATTGTATGAAGTTTCTAAGAAATACTGTCACAATACAGTATGTATTGAAACTGCTGATGAATTAGAGTTGAATAATTTAAAAGATAATGATAGAATTGGTATAACCGCAGGCG
>CAYRAL010000269.1:0-2650 GCA_964422235.1 uncultured Candidatus Epulonipiscium sp.
TTTGCATTTATTCAAATAATCACCAATAATCAATCATATTTCATTAAATATCCTCTTAGTGAATTTTATGCAGCAAAAAACTCATTTTATATTAAAATAGGGGATAATATATTTTCTAAAAAAGGTATTTCAATTTCTATTACAAGGCCCCAAATAACCATTCAGGGAAGGATTAGTTATGGGGAATTTACACCCATTAAATATAATATTATGGGTCCCTTTTCCCTTATTCCTAATATGGAGTGTAATCATGGGGTTATTAGTATGCACCACTCTACCCATGGTTATATGAAAGTTAATAATGAAAGGATTAGTTTTAGTGGCGGGAATGGCTACATCGAAAAAGATTGGGGAAGCTCATTCCCTAAGTCTTACACTTGGATACAATGTAATGATTTTAAAGATAAGACCTCTATTGTTGTTTCTACTGCTCATATTCCCTTTTGTGGATTTTCTTTTAGGGGCTTGATTGCCCTTGTTCATTACAAGGATAAAGAATACCGCTTTGCGACTTATAATGGTGGCAAGATTGTATATGATAATGAGGGGCAGTTACTTCTTAAAAAAGGTCCTTATTATTTAAGAATAACCATACCTAAGGGCTACGGTTATCCTTTAAAAGCTCCTAAACTTGGAGATATGAGCCGAGTGATTTATGAAAGGCCTTCTTGCCCTGCTCTATTTGAATTTTTTGCAGATAAGACTAAACTATTTGCAAAACATAGTTCTTTTGCTAGTTTTGAATATGTCAAGGAGCATGGAGACCACTAAGTAGTCTCCATACACCTTTTATTTAATCTTAAGGACTACAATTTCTGGTCTATTAAACACCCGCAACGGAACGATGCTATTGCCCAGCCCCCTACTAACAATAAGTGTAGATTCCCTTTGGGTATAAAAACCACTTGTATATTTAGGAAATAAGCCTTGATCTGGTGCTACTAGTCCCCCAACAAAAGGCAGCCTAACTTGCCCACCATGTGCATGGCCCGAAAAAACAAGGTCTATATTGGCATCTGTATATAAATCAAAAAGCTCTGGTCTATGAGAAAGTAAAATTTGAAAGACTGAAGGATCTCCTAGATTTTTAAGAACTTCTTTCAAGTTAGATACATTAGTTCCATCCATATAACTAGATGTTAAAAAATCTGGGTCTGATAAACCTAAGATTTCTATTGTGTCTTTACCTTTTATAATTTTAGCCTTTGTATTATCTAATACCTGGACACCTGCATTTTTTAATTTTCTACTAATATTTGTATAGTCTCCAGACCAGGCTTCATGGTTGCCCGAAACATAATATACCGGCGCAATCTTAGTGGCACCCTTTATAAATACCATCGCCATGTCAAGATCATACTTTCTCCTATCAATTAAATCACCAGTAATAACAATAATATCTGGAGAATCACTTTTGATTTTCTTTAACAAACCCACCTGACTTTTCCCAAATGATTTATTATGTAAATCCGAAATGTGTACAATGGTGTATCCTTCAAAAGCCTGCGGAATTTTAGGGTTAGTATAGCCAATTTCTGTTTTAGATATAGAATTGTTCTGGTAAATACAAAATAAAGCTATCATTAAAACAATAATGATTATAATCTTTTTGTCTTTTATACGCATATCTCACTTCCTATTTTATTAATTTATATAAATCTCCCTTTCCATTATACATGTTATCTATATATTGTTTATTACATAAGTAAAATGACAAATAAAAAACGACTGGTTTTATCCAATCGTTTTAGTAATAAGTTTTTTATTATTTTGTTCCTGTATAAATAAAAATTGCATCCCTTAAAAACACCGCTAACCCTGGTTGGTCTTTATCATAATAAGCCGTAAATCTTTCATCATCAACATACATTTGAGCAAGACCAGCATGGGCTTCTTTTGTGTAAGAGGGCCATGAATATCCCAACCACTCCTTATGAAGATTGGCCACTTGTTGCCCTAGTTCCCCTGCTGGATTACCTGTTTTAAATGCTTCTTTAAGTTTAACCATAATATCATCACTAAGTTCTTCTAACTGCTTATATTGTTCTTCAGTTAGACCCCTTAGGATTTTATTAGACTGATCAATCTCCTTATCTCCATATTTTGCTCTAATTTCCTTACCATATTTCTTTTCATTATTTCGAATTAATTCTTCTTTAAATCCATCAAACCTTTCTCGATCTTTCATTTTAATTCCTCCTTCTGACTCTGCTATGGTTTTATCCACGTTAGATAGTAATCTATCTAATTGAATTCTTTTTGCAAGGAGGTTTTTACGGTGTTCTATTAAGGCAGCTTGACGATCAAAAAAGGGTGCTGTTACAATTTCCTTTATACCTTCTAAACTGATACCTAATTCTTTATAGAATAAAATTTGCTGTAACTGCTCAATTTCTTTTTGACCATAAATTCGGTATCCTGATGAGTTAATTCTTGCCGGCTTAAGAATTTCTATTTTATCATAATACCTTAGTGTTCTACTGCTAATACCTGCTAGATTCGCTAGCTTTTGAACTGTATATTCCATCTAGTCATCTCCTTACACCTTTATAATACACCTTGACGTAAGGTTAATGTCAATAAGTATTAAGCGTAATAATTATTGTTTATGAAACCGAGATTAACTGCTAAAAGTAGTATATAATAGAAT
>CAYRAL010000270.1:0-2639 GCA_964422235.1 uncultured Candidatus Epulonipiscium sp.
ACGATACCATTAAAGCCATATATAGTAGGGACTTTAAAATTAAAAGTAGATCTTATGAACCTAGTAAGCAAACCGCTCCGGCCCAATAGTTGAATCCATGCATAGGCACCAATAAATGGCGCAGACATAGCACTTAATATAACTAAAATTTGGACTGTTTTCTTTCCTTTTACCTCGTACAAGTTAAAAAAATAAGCCAATGGATATCCAATTACCAAGGCCATAGTCATGACACTAATCGAAACCTTAAAACTGTTAGCTAAAATATTATAATAGTATGGGTCTCCAAAAAATAATTTAAACCATTTAAAAGAAAAAACGCCAGTTACGTCTACTAATGCACCATTTAAAATCTTGTACATTGGATAAAGCAAAAACAAGCCATAAGCAGCTAAGATGATCAAGGACACCACAGTCCAGATATCTATAGGTTTTTTTTTACTAAACATATAAATTCTCCTTGTCATTGTTAACACCTTCTACAATATTGATGCTTCCATCTTCTACAAATACATTGATTTTTTCAGCATTAATTTTTAAGTTAACCGTTTGATTTGGATTAATAATATCCTTAATAGTGGATTCTTGGATGATTTGAATTGGTTTATTGTAAAATGCATTTGCCTTATATACAGTATTTAACCCTAAGAAAGAATGATTTTTAATAACTGCTTTTAACCCTGTTACTTCTGAGCTTATAACAAATTCTTCAGGCCGTATTGATGCAATAACTTTTTGATCATATTGATAGTCGGGGCGTATATTATTTAATTCAAGTGAATATCCGTTCTCAAAGACTAGCAAAGTTCGTTTGTTTTCAACTTTAAGATGGGCATCCATAATATTAGTCTGTCCAATAAAAGAGGCAACAAATAAGTTAGCAGGTCGCTGATAAACATCTTTAGGCGTGCCTATGTGTTGAATCTCCCCAAAATTCATGATGGCAATTCGATCACTTACTGCCATGGCTTCCTCTTGATCATGGGTAACATAAAAAGTTGTAATGCCAACATTGGATTGAACGTCTTTTATGACTTGACGCATTTCCACACGTAGTTTGGCGTCTAAGTTAGAAAGTGGTTCATCCATGAGCAGAACATCAGGGTTGATAACAAGTGCTCTTGCTAAGGCAACACGTTGTTGTTGACCGCCACTTAAACGCTCTGGTAGCCGATCAGCATAGGCCTTAATCTGCATTAATTCTAGAAACTTATCTGTTTCTATCTTTATATTCTCCTTATCAATCTTCTTACTTTTTAGACCAAAAGCTACATTCTTTTCTACCGTCAAGTGTGGAAATATAGCATAATTTTGAAATACCATTCCAATATTACGTTTTGCAGGGTCCAAGTCATTAATTCTTCTTTCTCCAAAATAAAAATCTCCGCCCTCAATGGTATTAAATCCGGCAATCATTCTAAGTAGTGTCGTCTTTCCGCATCCAGATGGGCCAAGGAGGGTGAAAAATTCACCATCCCTAACCTCTATGGAAAGACCATCAATAATTGTCACATCCCCATAACGCTTAATTGCATCATGGATTCTAATCCTAACGCTCATCTGGTCCACTCCTTTATATTATTTATTCTGCTGAAATCCCTAAACTTGTTAAAACATCTTTAAATTTAGTTTGAATTTCCGAGCGGCTATTTGAAACATACGCGATGTCTTCGTATGCAATATTTATTTCATTAAATGGCTTCATAAACTCATTTTCATGAATAATGTCTTCACGTACTGGGCGATATGTTAATTTCGCAATTTGTTTTTGTCCCTCATCTGATACTAAGAAATCCATGAAACTCTTTGCATTTTCTAAGTTTTTTGCGTCTTTAATGATTGCAGATGCTGCCGGTAGCCACACGGCTCCCTCCTCAGGATAAACCACACGGACATTTTTTGACCCGTCTGTTAGTAAAGCAATAGATGGATCTTCATATGTGGCTGCAACTAAATACTCTCCAGCTTCAGTCCCCTTATAAAGTGCAGAAGATGAACCTAAAATCTTTCCATCCAAATTATTCACAAACTTCTCAACATACTCCCAACCCTTTGCATCAGGCCCATATGCTAATTCACCATCTAAACCATCTTTTTTTGCATCAGGGTTCATAACAAGCAACATGTTGGTTAGTTGTGCAAGTGCGCTTGATGATCCACCAGCATCACCCATGGCTATTTGACCTTTTAGCACTGGTGCTAGTAAATCTTCATATCCTTTGATTTCACTTTTTAAGTCGCCCTTGTCAAGCAATTCTTTTTCTAGGTTAACATTAACAAGTAAGTTGCTTCCACTCAATCCGTAGTGTGTAAAGTATGGATATTCTTTGACATGTGTACGATAGCCTTCAGGTATTTTATCGTAACCTTCCGCTACATACTCTTCAAATAAACCTTCATGCTGAAGATAGGCACCAAGATTCATACCACCAAACATTACATCTGCCTGAGGATTGTCCTTTTCAGCAGCAATTTTTGCAAGGGCTTCTCCGGTTCCCATGGACTGAAGATTGGCCTTCACATTATGTATTTCAGCCCAATAATACAATAGTCCCTCAATTTCACCATCCGAGTTAGGTGAATATACGACAAGTTCCCCACCCAATTTTTTCCCATTACCTTTGGATGTGTTGTTTGAA
>CAYRAL010000271.1:0-2639 GCA_964422235.1 uncultured Candidatus Epulonipiscium sp.
TCATTTTACGCATTTTCATAATACGATCTTCTTCAAAGAACATATGCTCTGTACGGGTTAAGCCAATTCCTTCTGCTCCAAATTTAAGTGCATTTTCTGCATCATGGGGACTATCTGCGTTAGCACGTACTTTCATTGTCCGTACATCATCTGCCCACTTCATAAATGTATCAAAATCTCCTGTAATTTCAGGATCTACTGTTGCAATCGCCTCACCGTAAATATTTCCTGCTGTACCATCTAGAGACAAAGCATCTCCTTCATGGTAAGTCTTTCCGCCTAAGTCAAAAGATTTATTTTCTTCACTAAATCTAATTTCTCCGCATCCTGATACGCAGCAAATTCCAAGTCCTCTTGCTACAACTGCCGCATGAGAGGTCATTCCGCCACGTGCTGTTAAGATACCTTTAGCTGCTACCATTCCTTCAATATCTTCTGGTGAAGTCTCAAGACGTACTAAAATTACATCTTCGCCTCTTTCAGCTGCTGCTTTTGCAGTTTCAGATGTTAAATAAACCTTACCTGTTGCTGCTCCTGGTGATGCTGGTAATGCTTTTCCAACGATTGTCGCTGCTTTAAGTGCTTCTGCATTAAACATTGGGTGTAATAGTTGGTCAAGCTGTGCTGGATCTACTTGAAGAAGAGCTTCCTCTTTTGTAAGCATTCCTTCTGCAACTAAATCTACTGCAATTTTAAGAGCTGCTGCAACTGTTCTCTTACCACTACGTGTTTGAAGAATGTATAATTTACCATCTTGAACGGTAAACTCCATATCTTGCATATCTTTATAGTGCGCTTCAAGACCATTTGAGATATCCATAAATTCTTTAAATACTGCTGGCATATCTTGCTCTAGTTGAGACATTGGGTTAGGTGTACGTGTTCCTGCAACTACGTCTTCACCTTGAGCATCAATTAAGTACTCACCGAAAAGTACATTTTCTCCTGTTGCTGGATTTCTTGTGAATGCAACGCCTGTCCCAGATGTTGGACCCATGTTACCAAATACCATCTCTTGTACGTTAACAGCTGTACCCCATTTAGATTCGAACCCATTCATTCTTCTGTAAACAATAGCTCTTGGGTTCATCCATGAGCGGAATACTGCTTGGATAGATTCCATTAATTGATCAACTGGATCTTGCGGGAAGTCAGTGCCAATTTCTTTTTTGTATAATTCTTTATAACGAGCAACCATTTCTTGGATGTCATCATCTGTCAGGTCTGCATCAAGTTCTACGCCTCTTGACTCTTTTAACGCGTCAATAATTGCTTCAAATTTACCTCTATCGATTTCCATAACAACATCACCAAACATTTGAATAAAACGACGGTATGAGTCATGTGCAAATCTTGGGTTTCCTGATTTTTTTGCAAGTCCTTCAACAGACTCATCGTTTAAACCTAGGTTAAGAACTGTATCCATCATACCTGGCATTGAAACTCTTGCGCCTGAACGAACAGATACAAGTAATGGATCTTCAGTATCTCCAAATTTCTTTCCAGCTATTGCTTCTAACTTAGCCATATTTTCTTTAATTTGTTCTCTAATGGTTTCTGTTAAAACTTTATCTTTATCATAATATTCAACACAAGCATCTGTGGTTACGATAAACCCTTGTGGAATAGGTAAACCCATATTGGTCATTTCCGCTAGGTTAGCACCTTTACCACCTAGTAAGTTCCTTTGTGAAACATCACCTTCGCTAAACATGTAAACAAATTTCGAATTCATATTTTTCCTCCTAGGATACTATTTTATTTGAATAAAATCATTTGTAGGCTTTTGTAAAAAATATTCTTCTTTTTATGACCTTATTCTATTTCCGTGCCTATTATATCATATATTTGCTAATTAAAACACACTTTTGACATCTTTATTGTATTTAGAGTTATAAATTTAATAAAATGTTCTAAAAGAATATTCTTTCTTCGATATACCCTACTAAATCTTCTATACTAATTCTTTCTTGCTCCATTGTGTCTCGATGTCTTACGGTGACTTTATTATCTTCTAATGAGTCAAAGTCAAAAGTAATACAAAATGGTGTTCCTATTTCGTCTTGTCTACGGTAACGCTTTCCTATAGACCCAGCTTCATCATATTCGATATTAAAGTGTTGTAATAATGTGTGGTACACCTTTGTAGCTGGCTCTGATAACTTTTTAGATAAGGGTAGAACTGCCGCTTTGACTGGTGCAAGTGCTGGGTGGAAACGAAATACTGTTCTAACATCCCCGCCTTCAAGTTCTTCTTCATCGTATGCTTCACTTAAGAAGGCTAATGTTACACGATCTAAGCCAAGTGATGGTTCTACAACATGCGGAATGTATTTTTCATTTGTTATGGGGTCAAAATACTGCATATCTTCACCAGAATGTGTTTGGTGTTGAGTAAGATCATAAGCACCACGATCTGCTATTCCCCATAATTCTCCCCATCCAAATGGGAATAAAAATTCAATATCTGTCGTAGCAGTACTATAGTGAGAAAGTTCTTCTGGCGAATGATCTCTAAGACGCATATGCTCATCTTTAATTCCTAAGTCTTTGAGCCAATCAACACAGAAGGTTCTCCAGTAGTCAAACCATTCTAAGTTGGTCCCGGGTTTACAGAAAAACTGTAATTCCATTTGGTC
>CAYRAL010000272.1:0-2637 GCA_964422235.1 uncultured Candidatus Epulonipiscium sp.
TCCGTATCTTGGAGTAAGGGGTACAGTAGCAGGAATTAGAGAACTCTTAAGTGGACATCTAGAGACATTGATTACAGGTTCCTTAGCTTATATATTGGGAAATGGACCTTTAGATATTAAACCGACGAACTTTAAAACAGCGTCAATTTTTAACACACCGACACAGCTGCAGGGAACGAATACACTCATTGGCATTATTGATACAGGGATTGACTATACAAATCCTGCTTTTATAGACTCTGAGGGAAAAACAAGAATTATAAGTATATGGGACCAGACTATCGGGAAAGACTCACCTTATGGATACGGAACAATATATGAAGCTAACATGATTAATGAAGCTTTACAAAACCCGAATCCATTCGAAATCCTTCCTCATACCGATGAATGGGGAACCGGCACAATATTAGCTGGAATTGCAGCAGGTTATTCCGAGGATGGAGAGAAAACTTATACAGGTGTGGCCCCGGGGGCAGAGATTGTTGTTGTAAAGCTTGTGACAGCTACACCTACTATGCAAAAAATTTACCATAGCAGCTATAATCCTCTTGGCTTTTCAGCCTTAGATATTGCACGTGCATTTGAATATTTAGCAAGCTTAGCCAATGAGCATCAAAAACCCATCTCTATCTGTTTACCAATGGGCACCAATAGCGGACCTCACGATGGCACTAGTATTTTAGAAACAATTATTAGGAGTTATGCAGAGAATCCAGGCGTATGTGTGGTACTACCAGCTGGTGAAGAAGCCAATAAGGCTCATCATGCCTCAGGTAATTTAAAGGAGAAAACAGAGCAAGACATTAATCTTAGGATTGCCCTGGGGCAAGGTGGATTTATTATAGAAATATGGGCTGCATTTGGGGATTATATTGAGGTTTTGTTAACCAGCCCTCAATTAGAACAAGAAGAGAGTCTAATTATATTATTAAATAGGACCCAAACATCTAGGGTATCCATGGATTCTTTTGTATGGTCTCAAGGGAGTAAAATTGATACAGATACAGGGTCCCAAGTCATACGCTTTCGTTTAGAAAACCCCTTAAGTGGCGATTGGACCATAACCGTTAAAGGAATTGTTATCATTGATGGGCGTTATGACATATGGCTTCCTAAGACAGGAATGATTTTACCAACAACAGTACTATGGCCATCAGATCCATTTACGACTATCTATAATACAAGTGCATCAACAGGACTCATGACGGTGGCATGTTATGATAGAAGATCTTTTTCACCAACCCCTAGTTCTGGTAGGGGGTATGCAAGGGATAATAGGGTAAAACCAGACTTTATGGTCCCAGGTGTTGACGTGCCAGGTCCCCTTCCAAGGAATCAATGGGGCCTGGCAACAGGAAGCACTGTGGCCAGTGCTATTACCATTGGCGTAAGTGCGCTTATCTATGAGGACCAATTAATTAAAGGAGAAGAACTTTCTAACACCATGACCATGAAGGCGAATTTAATTAGTAGACTCAAAAGAGAGGAAACAATGACCTATCCAAATCCATCAAGGGGATATGGGTTATTAGATATTAGTACCATTATAGGTTAATCAATCAATATTGGGGTGATCTATGGAAAGCTTACGAAAAGCATTACGAGCATCTAATAAAAGGATTTGTATAGCAAACAGAAAATATGGCAGTGAAAACAGACTAATAAAACAAAATTCTTATTTAAGAATATTAATGGAGGAATTAGTGGCCCTAGATCAAATACTAAATCTACCTAGGCCTAAAGGATTTAGGGCTTTAGATATTAGTTATGAACTTCTAGCAGAAGATGCAATCATAGATGTCTTTATTACCTACAATAGTTATGATGCACAAATGCCTAGCCTACTTCCGCCAAATACCACCATACATCCTCTTAATTTTCCTTATTCAGGAATCAGAGGCCCTAGAGCTGAAATTGAGCAAGTTTTAGCAGATTATTTAGGTAAGACAGCTTCGGTATCCATTCCTTATATTTTGGGTAACGAGCCTTTAGAGATTATAGCCAGTGAATTGAACAGCACATCTATTTTAAAGCAATCTGTAGGACTTGATGGGGCCAACACATTAGTAGGCATAATAGACACGGGGATTGATTACACAAATCCAGCATTTGTGGATTCAGAAGGAAAGACGCGAATTATAGCCATATGGGATCAAACAATTGGAGCAGATTCACCTCATGGATATGGAACAGTATATGATCATGAAATGATTAATACAGCTCTTGAAAGTTCGGATCCATTTGAACTTATTCCTCATAGGGATGAGTGGGGTCATGGCACAATGCTGGCAGGTATTGCAGCAGGTTCTGGGACATATGAAGACGGAACATATAAGGGAGTCGCATCAGGAGCAGGAATTGCTATTGTAAAACTTAAACCAGCTAGTGATGCTATGCAGGAACTTTATTATGGCAAGTATAATGCCTTAGGGTTCTCAGCCTTAGATGTTGCCCTTGGCTTTCACTTTCTGGCTGGCTTAGCCAATCATACTAGAAAACCTATTTCTATCTGTTTACCTATGGGGACCAATAGTGGTTCGCATGATGGTAGCAACATTTTAGATTCGATTATTTCTGGCTATACATCAAATCCAGGTATATGCGCTGTATCATCAGTTGGTGAGGAAGCTAACAAGT
>CAYRAL010000273.1:0-2267 GCA_964422235.1 uncultured Candidatus Epulonipiscium sp.
AATGGAAGGTGGAAAACCTGTTGTAATTCCCAACGCTGAAGGTGCAAGAACAACAGCATCAGTGGTTGCATTTACAAAAGATGGAGAACGTATTATGGGTGAGCCAGCAAGGCGCCAGGCTATTACAAATCCAGACAAAACAATTATGTCAATCAAAAGAGAAATGGGTTCAGATTTCAGAGTAAAAATCGATGACAAAGAATACTCACCACAAGAAATTTCAGCTATGACATTACAAAAACTTAAAACAGATGCTGAGAGCTACTTAGGTGAAACAGTAACTGAAGCAGTTATTACAGTACCTGCTTATTTTTCAGATAGTCAACGTCAAGCAACCAAAGATGCAGGGAAAATTGCAGGACTTGATGTAAAGCGTATTATTAACGAGCCAACAGCAGCAGCACTTGCATATGGCCTTGAAAACGAACAAGAACAAAAGATTATGGTATACGATTTAGGCGGCGGTACTTTTGACGTATCTATTATTGATATTGGAGAAGGTGTTATTGAAGTATTAGCCACAAGTGGAGACGGATTCTTGGGCGGGGATGACTTTGACGAGAAAATCATCGAATTCTTAGTTGCAGAATTCAAAAAAGCTGAAGGCATTGACTTAACCAAAGACAAAATGGCAATGCAACGTTTAAAAGAAGCGGCAGAAAAAGCAAAACAAGAATTATCTTCTAGTACAACAACAAACATTAACTTACCATTTATAACAGCAAACCAAGAAGGACCAAAGCATTTAGATACCAACTTATCAAGAGCTAAATTCGATGAAATGACTGAAGCACTAGTAGAACGTACAATGGGACCTGTTCGTACGGCTATTCAAGATGCAGGGATTGATGCATCAGAGCTAGACAAAGTATTATTAGTTGGTGGATCAACACGTATCCCAGCCGTACAAGAAGCAGTTAAACGTATTACAGGTAAAGATCCATTTAAAGGTATTAACCCAGATGAATGTGTTGCTATCGGTGCAGGAATCCAAGGTGGTAAGCTTGCAGGAGATGAAGGGGTAGGCGATATCTTACTTCTTGACGTCACACCACTATCACTAGGAATTGAAACAATGGGTGGGGTTTCCACTGTTATTATTGAAAGAAACACAACAATTCCTACAAAGAAAAGTCAAGTATTCTCAACAGCAGCAGATAACCAACCAGCAGTAGATATTCACGTTGTGCAAGGTGAGAGACCAATGGTAAGAGATAACAAGACTTTAGGTAACTTTAAGCTAGATGGTATTATGCCAGCACAAAGAGGGGTTCCTCAAATCGAAGTTACTTTTGATATCGATGCTAACGGTATTGTAATGGTATCAGCCAAAGACCTAGGAACAGGTAAAGAGCAACATATTACCATTACGGCAAGTACAAACTTAAGTGATGATGAAATTGATAAAGCAGTTAAAGATGCAGAAAGATTTGCAGAAGAAGATAAAAAACGTAAAGAAGCAATTGACTTAAAGAACGAAGCAGATTCTATGGTATTCCAAACAGAAAAAATGCTTAAAGAAGAATTTGCAGAAACATTAGAAGCTGATGAAAAATCTAAAGTTGAAGATTCACTAGCTAAACTAAAAGAATTAGTAGAAAAAACAGACGTAGAAACAATGGATACCAAGCAAATGGAAGAACTTACAAAAGCCAAAGATGAGCTTACAGAAATCTTCCACGGAATTTCTGCTAAAATGTATGAAGCAGCTCAGGCGGCTCAGGCAGCTGGAGGAGCAGAGGGTTTTGACCCTAACCAAGCAGGGCAAGACGCTGGAAACCCAGACGATGATGTTATTGATGCAGAGTTTTCAGAAGAATAAAAGCATTAATATCAAACAGCCAAAGAGATTCCTCTTTGGCTGTTTGTCTGTTATGCAAAAATAATGTATAATAAAAGATAGGTTAAAAAATAGCTTTAAAATAAACAGATTAACAATAGATATATAAATAAATGTGGTAGGTGAATAGTGTGGCAAAGCAAGATTATTATGAAATGCTTGGGGTCTCAAGAGACGCAAGCGATAGCGATATTAAAAAAGGATATAGGAAGTTGGCGAAAAAGTATCACCCAGATGCTAACCCTGATAATAAAGAAGCGGAAGCAAAGTTTAAAGAAGCGACAGAAGCGTACGAAGTATTATCAAATTCAGAAAAAAGAGCCCAGTATGATCAGTTTGGTCACGCTGCTTTTGAACAAGGCGGAGGACCTGGAGCAGGTGGATTCGGTTTTGATATGGATGATCTTTTTGGTGGGGCATTTGGCGA
>CAYRAL010000273.1:2277-2637 GCA_964422235.1 uncultured Candidatus Epulonipiscium sp.
GTACGATCAATTTGGTCATGCCGCCTTTGAACAAGGTGGCGGTGGTGGAGCAGGTGGTGGATTTGGATTTGATATGGATGACCTTTTTGGAGGAGCATTTGGAGATCTTTTTGGCGGCGGTGGCAGCAGACGACGAAGAAGTGGCCCTATGGCAGGTGCAGACATACGTCAACCAGTATCCTTAAAATTTGAAGAAGCTGCTTTTGGTGTGGAAAAAGAAGTCACCATCAATTCCTTTGATAGTTGTGGTACCTGTCATGGTAGCGGAGCAAAATCAGGAACAAAACCAGAAACTTGTTCAAGATGTAACGGAGCAGGCCAGATTAAAACAGTTCAGCAAACATTATTTGGTGCTATGCA
>CAYRAL010000274.1:0-2636 GCA_964422235.1 uncultured Candidatus Epulonipiscium sp.
TAACTTGATATGGCTTGATATTATATTATTTTTTTCTAATGTGTTAAATGCTGATTCCCCTATTTGCAATAATTCCCTTAAATCTTTTTGTGGCGTCTCTTTCATCTCAAGCAAGAATTCTAGTATACGGTACTGATTCAGCAGGCTTTTTTTGCCTTTAATATGTTCCATATAGGCTTTCAGCTCTTGCCCTGATGCAATCAACTTCACATATTTAACCTTTTTATGGTCAAGGCCAATGGGTTTTCTTTTGCTATCAGGGGGCAACATAACATCAAGTGCAGATGCCATTGTACAGCCATATCTTTTTTGCATATAAGTTGCAAGATCCAACATCTTTTGGCTAAAAACTTCAAACTCATCAATGATAGAATGGATGTTTTTAATCTTAGCTTTCGGCACTGTCGTTGTATTGGTTAAAGAAATCACATAGCCTTCTTGGGTTTTATTCCCTATTCCAAAAGGTGCCAGTACCCTCATTCCAACTGTGAGTGTTTCTATTAAATCATTGGGAATCTTATAGGTAAAAGTACGATCGATCTCTTGAGTTGTGGCAAATTCCATCAGAACCTGTGCATACTTATCTATCATTATTTGTCATCCTATCTTTTACCAAACTACTATTTATTTATTCCCTAACTTTTGTTCTCTAATTTTCATTTTGCCCGTATATAATTCATCGATGGCAACTGTGATTGGCTTGCGCCCTGCCATAATCTCTATTTCATTCTTATCAACTAATTCTCTGGCACGTCTTGCTGCCGCAATAATAATAGAATACCTGCTGGTTACCTTTTGCGCCTCTGGATCTTCGTTTAATTTTGTCATGATTTGTGCGTATGATGGCTTTAACATAATTATCTCTCCTCAATAATATTTTCGATTGCTTGTGTATAGTTACTGGATTTTTGATTCTCAGCATCAATAATGTTTGATATGGCTCTTACAGCTTCATCTACACTGTTATTAACAACCACATAATCATACTCTTTAAAGTATAGTAATTCTTCTTTTGCCCGGCGAAGACGACTCTCAATGACATCCATGGTTTCTGTATTTCGATTAATAAGCCGTTCCTTTAATTCCACTAAACTTGGTGGAATAACAAAGATGAAAACAGCTTCTGGATACATAGCCTTTACTTGAAGTGCGCCCTCAACTTCAATTTCTAAAATAATGTTTTTTCCGCTTTGGGTTGTCTCATCTACAAATGCCTTTGGTGTTCCATAATAATTCCCACAAAACTCAGCATATTCTAGAAGCTTTTTATCCTCTATCATTTTTCTAAAATCTTCTTTAGAGGTGAAAAAATAATGTTCCCCATGAACTTCTCCTGGCCTTGCCTTCCTAGTGGTTGCAGATACAGATATAATAGACTGGGGGTTTTCGATTAGCTTTTTAACAATTGTCCCTTTGCCTGATCCCGATGGACCAGAAATGATGATTTTCAATCCCTCTTTATTCATTATCTTCTTCTCCTTGTATGGGTAATTGCTCTTTATATATCAAACGATGCACCATGGTTTCAGGTTGCACAGCTGATAATATAACATGGTTGCTATCGGTTATAATAACACCCCTTGTTTTTCTTCCATGAGTTGCATCAATTAAAAGCCCCTGTTCCCTAGCCTCATTCATCAAACGTTTAATGGGAGCAGACTCTGGATTTACAATGGATACTATTTTATCCATGGATACAATATTGCCATAACCTATATTAATAAAATTCATCTTCATCTTCCTACCGCCACTTTACTCTATATTTTGTACTTGTTCTCTAATCTTTTCGATTTCGCTCTTTAACTCAATAACAAACTTAGTAATGAGCTGGTCAGTTGATTTTGAGCCTATGGTGTTGCTCTCCCTATTAATCTCCTGGAGTAAAAAATCAAGCTTCCGACCAACAACACCGCCTTCGCTTAAAATACTATTAAGCTGACTAATGTGGCTACGTAGCCTGGTAATCTCCTCATCAACACTAGATCTATCTGAAAATATAGCAACTTCCGTCAGTATTCGCCCTGGATCAGGCTCTACATCTAAGTTCCCAAGTGTCTCTACAATCCTTTGATACAACTTCTGCTTATATCGATCTACCACCAAAGGACTTCTAGCATTAATCTCATCTATAATACTAAAGATTGTCTGACCCTTTAAAAGCAAATCTCCCTTTAGCATCCTGCCCTCTTTTTCCCGCATCATATTAAAAGAAACAACTGCGTCTTCAAGAGCCCTACTCACAATTTCCCAAACCTGCTCTTGATCCTCATGGTTCTTCTCAATTGTAATCATATCCGGCAACTTTGCAATCTGCATGGTCGAAATATCATCTTGTAAGTTATATTTTTGTTGAATTACCTTAAGGGTATTCACGTACTCCTCACACAAGGCATCATTAATCATGATATTAAGGTCATCTTTAGCCTGACTATTATAACTAACATATATATCTAGCTTCCCCCGGGACACCTGATTCTTAACATACTTACGAATATCTTCCTCAAAGAGTGTTATAGCCCTTGGCATACGGATATTAGCGTCAAAATATCTGTTATTAACGGCACTAATTTCTACGATTGCTTGTCTGTCCCCACTTATATATTCTCCCCGTCCATAGCCTGTCATACTTCTTATCA
>CAYRAL010000275.1:0-2631 GCA_964422235.1 uncultured Candidatus Epulonipiscium sp.
TGCTACTGCATGCTCTTCTTTTAACATGTCTCTTGCAATAGAACACATTTCATATAACTCTTCTAGTGGAATTATATTTTCGTGAGCTGCTATTTGAAACACACTATCAGCAGAGGTATAAACAATAGGCATGCCAGTTTCCACATGTTCTTGTCCTAGTTTTTCAATAATTTCAGTTCCTGAAGAAGCATAGTTAGCAAGTGTCTTTTTGCCAATCTTAGCTTCAAACGCTTCCATGATCTCCTTGGGGAATCCATTTGGGTATGTTGGGAAACCATCTTTTGTATGAATCCCTACCATTTCCCAGTGCCCTGTGGTTGTGTCTTTCCCAAAGGACAATTCTGCTATTCTAGCATAACTACCTATAGGAGACGATACAGAGTCTACACCTTCCATTCCTTCTATATTCCCAAGGCCAAGGCTTTGCAGATTAGGTAAATGAAGACCTCCTAATTTCTTTGAAATATTCCCAATTGTATTGGCACCTACATCACCAAATAAGTGAGCATCTGGCATTGCCCCCATTCCAACACTATCTAACACAATCCATATAAATCTTTTCATATGACACATCCTTCTTCTGTATTTAAAGATATTTAAAAAAACCTTGTAATAACCTCCAGAATAATAACTGGGGCTATATAAGATTCATATAAAGCAATCAGAATAACAGCTGATATGGCAACTAATAAATAAATAAAATATATCTTGGGGCTTACAGCCATATTTTTTCTTGCGAACCTAACAGCTTCTGTAGATAAATGAAACATCATAAATACAAATAAAGTCCCTTGGACCCCATAGGCTGCAAAAGATAAGAGTAAGCCTTTTAGATTATATTCCATAAGCAAAAATGACGTTGTAAATCCATAGGAAAAACCTTGGATGCCAACTAATAAGCCAATCAGCGGAATGGTTATAGGAAACAAGCCAAACAACCATATTAGTAACACTTGTTTGCTATAAGTTAAAAATGATTTTCCCAGCAAATAGGAGTGGGATAATCCGTTTAGATTGATATTGACAATAAAGCCATCAACTAGTTTTGAAAGCTCAGCAATTTCCTTATCTATAGAGGGATCTAAGGTGTTTGAAAACAAACTTCCTATAATAATGCCAACTAGAAAAATAGTAATAATCAATAGTTGAGGCATTTGATTTTTAAGGCTTTTGTAGGTTCTCTCATATTTTCGTCGCAAAGTTTTCGTCCTTTCTTTCTATCTATAAACTTTACTCCTACTATATGAAAAAAGTTGTCCCCCTAGAACTCTAGAGTTTTTATCTTACAGCATTTTGTTTTGTACCATTTCTTTTACGATAAAAATAGCTGATATGGTTTTACTATCCTTAATTTTCCCTGTTAAAATCATATCAATGACTTCTTGTAGGGTATATTTTTTAACATTAACATATTCATCTTCATCGAGATTCATGGTTCCTTTTTCAAGGCCCTTAGCCACAAACAGTTCAACAACCTCATCACTAAATCCTACAGCGCTATAGATAGACCCTATTTTTTCAATTGCTTTAGCCTTATATCCAGTCTCTTCTTCTAGTTCTCTAGCAGCACACAAGGCAGGATCTTCATTCTTTTCTAACTTTCCTGCTGGAATTTCTAAAATCATCCCATCTGCTACACATCTATATTGTTCGACCAAAACAATTCTACCATCGTTATCAATGGGGACCATGGCAGCTGCTCCATCATGTAACAACACATCCCATTTAGCCTCTGTGCCATTTGGAAATGCGATAGTATCTTCAACTACAGTGAAAATCTTACCTTTAAATAGTTCTTTTCTATGAATTCTTTTTGCACTTTCAGTCATTATATTTACCCCTTTATCTCTAAGCAAGAACTTAATTCATCTTAACCGCTTTTTCATAACAAGCAGTCATGGCTTTTATGATGCTATTTCTAAACTGGGTTTCTTCTAACTTAAGGACAGCTGCTATTGTTGTACCGCCTGGTGAACAAACATCATCCTTTAATTGTGCAGGGTGTTGTTTTGTTTCCAATACCATCTGAGCAGCACCTTTTAATGCCTGAGCCGCTAGCATATAGGAATCCTCTCGCCCTAGTCCAAATGAAACCCCAGCGTCAGCCATTGCCTCTATAAATAAGTAAGCATATGCAGGTGAACTGCCTGACATGGCAATAATGGCTTCCATATTATCTTCTTGTATTTTTACACTTTCACCAAAGTTAGAAAATAACATCTTAATGATCGTATGCTCATGGTCAGTTATCTCGTTATCTACAAAACAATAAGCCGTCATACCTTCTCCTACCAAAGCTGGTGTATTTGGCATTGCACGTACTACTTTCCTTAGGGTTCCAAGATATTTTTTAACTTTTGAAATGGAATATCCTGGGGCAATTGTAATAATAATATGCTCATCAGTTAGGTGGTTTTTAATTTGCTTAAAAATATCTGGATAATACTGTGGTTTCACGGCTAGAACAATGTACTTTGATTTTTCACATATTTCCTGTGCTGAGCTAGCAATATTAATCTTTTCATTTGTAATGGCATCTATTTTTGATTGATCAATATCATAGGCATATAAGATAACATCTGTAGATCTCCTTACTATTCCCTGTATCATAGCATTTCCCATTTTCCCTAT
>CAYRAL010000276.1:0-2627 GCA_964422235.1 uncultured Candidatus Epulonipiscium sp.
TTAATATTTAATAAAAAACAATTAACAATCAGGGGCAGGAAATATCTGCTTCCTGATTTTTTTAATCCCGGCCTCTTTATGCTTATAAGCAACCTTATAAGAACAACCCATATGTTTTGCGATTTCAACTAACTTAATTTCTTTTAAATAGAACAAAACCACTGCCTGTCTTTGTTTTTCCGTTAATGTCTCTAGGGCACCTTTTAAGATCCTGTGAGTTTCATTTAACCCTATAATTTCTGGGGCGTTTCCCATGGTGCTCTCCATGACATCCGTCATAGAAAAGCCATCTTGCCAATTTTGATCCACCACTAGGAGTTCTGTTTTTTGTCGTATGCGGTTCAAAAACCAATAGTGCAGGTTCATTTTGTAATAACTCTCAAAAGGGACATTTTGAGATAAATCATATTTATTGGCACATTCTAGTAGCTGGAGGAAGGCTTCTTGGCGAACATCTTCCCTTTGGGCTATGGTAATATAAAACTTTTGCATAGAGCGGAGAACCAAGGGCTGAAAGCTCTCCCATAAATTGATAAGAGCCTCCTCTGCTTGATTTTCTTTGTACTGCTTAATCAGTTTTAAAATCTGGGGATTCATACAAACCTTTCCCAGCCGGCTGTTTCATTTATTTTGTGCACACCACTATCATAGCAAGTTGGTGGATCTACTGCTTAGGTGAGCAATGGTTACTCCTAAGGAGCAGGGCTAGGCCGTGGCGGGGAAAAGGTCCTAAGGGGGAGTATGGCCTACTAGGGGTGAGTAAATGTATTAAGCTAGATTTGATATTTCTTCCATATGTACATAGCGCAAGAACTTAGCCTGGCGTACTTTTTTATTGAGGGTGTTATAAGATGACAAATAAGGAATCCTCACACCACTATGTAATAAAATGCTATCTTGATCAAAGCTCTTTATATTAGCTAAATTAACGTATCCGTAGCATCCGTCCTTAGATCCAATGGGCTCTCTTACCTTGACAGGTAGCAGGACAAGATTTTTATTAATAAGAATTGGATTTAGATTTCTATAATGGTTGGTGAGCTCAGCCCACATGAGCTGGCCATGGAGGGTTAGCTTAAATGTGCGTAGCCATGCCTTTATAAATTGACGAGTATCCATTGATACAACTTCCTTTTCGCCACTCGATGAGATGGTATGGCATATATTGGCACCATGCTGGTCGTAGATTGGTAAGACTGCCTCGATTTTCTTGCAAAAAACAGAACTAATATTCTTTTTCATTGTTAATACCTCCTAATTTCTAATTAATTTGTAAGAATTTACATAATTGTAACAAAAATACAAAAAATTGCAAGAGAAAAAGCAAAAATAGTTGCAAAATGTTCATTTTCATGGTAAGATGATTCAGTCAACGAATGAATTAAGGCGGTGGGCATTATAGATTTTATACAGAAAACGTCATTTTTGACGCCGACAACAAAGCTAAAAGAATTATCATTGCTACAACATATGGAAGTTAATCCAGATACAACCCAAAAGGAAATGGCAGAAATTATTCATGCGGCGCCTTCTATGGTCAATGTTTATTTAAATGAATATGAAAAAAAGAATTATATTATGAGAGAGTACATATCAGCCAAAACAGTGAAATACATGATTACGCCTGAAGGACTAAAGCGAAAGAATTACCTACTCATTACCTATCTACACGAACTACTGCAGTTATATAAGTTAGCAGAGGATAATGTAGAAGGATTCTTAGAACACCTGGAAGAGCAGGGTTATAAAAAAATACTGCTTTACGGAGCAGGTGAAGTAGCTGAGACTATTTTGGGAATTGTAAGAAGTCGTCAGGATCGCTTGCTGAAGGTTGTAGGGGTTATAGATGATGATGAGAGTAGGAAAGGGCAGAAGATGTTGGGATTTGAGATTGTATCTAGGGAAGATATGGCGGAGTATGAACATGATGCTGTTGTTATTGCTAGTTATACTTATGAGGATGAGATTATGGCGAAGCTGAGGGAAGTGGCGTATCCGGAGCAGCGGGTGGTGAGGTTTTTTAGTGGCTAAGGGGTTCATTGCTTAAATGTATTAAGGATGATTGCCATGTTAGCAATGAGAGAAAAGGTTAAGATTGGAAAGTATGAAAAAGGTTTTACTTTAATTGAATTAATTATTGTAATTGCTATATTTGGAATTATATCTGCGGTGCTTGTACCTTCTTTCTTAGAGACTACAAGAAGGGCGAAGAAAAAAGTTTGTAGTATTAATTGTTTAAAGGTTGAAGAAATGTATGAGACCTATTTGTATGAAGAAGGGACAGAGCATTCTGGAATAATATTTAATCAATATATTCAGGAACAAGATAAAGATATATGCCCAGATTCTGGCATTATTACCTATGAGGATGGGAAGGTTAAATGTGGGGTTCATTCATTAGATAGGGATGATGGTAAAGAAGATATACCATATTTGTGATTTCTTTTAATCCTAAACTCATTAGATTAGATGGGTTTAGGATTAAGGGTAGACATATCCAGATTGAATTGTGATGACGACGTGACTGGTAGTTGGAATGACTGGGGCTGTAAGCCTTATGGGATAAGGGTTTGGGCAAGTGAAAAATGTGGAAAATGATTGAATGGCAATACCCGTATCACCATTCA
>CAYRAL010000277.1:0-2626 GCA_964422235.1 uncultured Candidatus Epulonipiscium sp.
AAGTTACTGATACAACTGCTTTCATTTTCCCCTCTTTGTTGATCTTTCTAACCCTAATATCTGTGATATCCATGTATACCCTCCTGTTAACATGTTGTGGATTCAGTTATCCAAATCCTTACGTATTTAGAATTGTGTGTCTAATTGGTATTATATAACATTATTATTATATAATCAATACTTTAGCAATGTTCTTGCTAACTTCTTATACCCAAGTCCACTTATCTGATGGTATTTTTTGAAACAATGGCTAGCTTGTCCCTAGTACCGACTATGACTTGATTGTCAGAAACCACCACATTTTTATCAATAATTGCATATTCGATGATACAATTTCTCCCGATTGTCGTATTCTCCATAATGATAGAATTTCGTATAATAGCCTGATCCCCCACATACACTTTCCTAAACAATACTGAATTATCGACGGTTCCATTACTAATAACCCCGCCACCTAATAAACTTCTGGTGACTTTAGAGCCAAAATTAAACTTGGCGGGAGCTTCATCCTTTATTTTAGTAAAAAAATATGGTTTTGTTTTAAAGAATAATTCTCTCACATCTTCTTCTAAAAACTCCATACTTACATTGTAATACTCTTCTATGGTCCGTATACTTCTCCAGTAGCCTTCGAACATATAGGCATAAATTTTAAGTTTTTTACGGTAACGAATAAGAATATCATTTACAATACTGTAGCGTCCTTCATTGTGTATTTCTTCTAATAAGGTAATCAGAAGGTCTCTTGAAATAATGTAAGTTCCTAAAGATACTGTGTTATGCTGGGGTTCAAAGGGCTTTTCTTCAAAATTTAACATCCTTTTATTTTCATCAAGCTCCAAAACCCCATAACTTTTAACCTCTTCACCTGACATTTCTTTAGAAACAATTGTAATATCTGCTCCTTTTTCTTGATGATAAGCTATAAGGTCCCTATAATCTATACGATTAATCTGTTCACCACCAGCTATAATAACATAAGGTTCATTACTTCTCTTTAAGAAAGATATATTTTGGTATATGGCATCGCCTGTCCCTCTAAAACCAAAAGACGTACTACTACTCATATCAGGTGTAAATAAAAATAATCCGCCCTTTTTACGTCCTAAATCCCACCACTTAGAAGATGATAAATGATCTGTAAGAGACCTTGTATTGTGTTGAGCTATAACTGCGACCTTGTTAATTTCTGAATTACTCATATTACTTAGGGCAAAGTCAACTGTACGATAACAACTTCCAATTGGTATTGCTGCCGTATTGCGCTTTTCCACTAAAGTTCCCAGTCCATGGTATTTACCGCCTGCTAAAATTATTCCTATTGCTCTCATATTATCCCCTCCTCTACAATTAAGGATTGGCCACTCTCTAATCTTCCATTGTCATATGATGATTCTTTCGTTATACCACTTATTTCACAATTTTTCCCAATAACGATTCCGTCTGGAATTATGGTCTCATCTCCAATAACACTTATCCCTGTTGAATAGATATGAGGCTTAGTCACATGGGGTATGTTTTCTCCAACTCCTATTTGGCATCCTACGCCAATTACAGATTTTTCTGCTACAATACTATGTTCAATTCTAGTATTTTCCTTAATAATGGTACCAGCCATAATAATTGAATCTCTAATAACGCTACCTTTTCCGATCCTAACATTGGATCCTATAACAGAATTATATATCTCACCATAAATTTCACTACCCTCTGAAATTAAAGAATACTCTAATCTTGCATTTTCTCCTACAAATTGGGGTGGTTGGTGATCTAAGTTGGTATAGATTTTCCAGAACTCGTCATATAAATTAAACTCTGGCACAGTATTGGTAAGTTCCATATTAGCTTGCCAATATGCATCTACAGTCCCTACGTCCTTCCAATAATTCTGAAAAACATAGGAATATACCCTCATTTTCTTATCAATCATCTCTGGAATAATATGTTTACCAAAGTCACTATTTGGGTGAACTTCATTACTCTTAATTAAGGCTTCCCTTAAAGTTTCCCAGTTAAATATATAAATCCCCATTGAGGCCAGATTACTCTTTGGATTTTCAGGCTTTTCTTCAAACTCAACAATGCGACCTTCTTCATCTGTATTCATAATACCAAATTGAGAGGCCTCTTCCCTAGGAACTTCCAACACTGCTATAGTTGCATCACAGTTGTTCTTTTTGTGATACGCTAACATTCTACTATAATCCATTTTGTAAATATGGTCTCCTGATAAAATCAGAACATACTTTGGATTTTGATTTTCTATGTAGCGGATATTCTGGAAAATAGCGTTGGCTGTTCCTGAGTACCATGTTCCTTCTTTCTCTCCTTGATAAGGTGAAAGAACCGTTACACCGCCACTTTTACGATCTAAATCCCAAGGTATACCAATACCTATGTGTTTTGTCAGCAATAGATGCTCGTATTGAGTAAGAACACCTACCGTATCAATTCCCGAATTAATACAATTACTTAAAGGAAAATCAATGATACGATACTTGCCACCATACATGACCGCTGGTTTAGCTACCTTTTTTGTTAAAATTCCTAGCCTACTACCTTGTCCCCCTGCCAGTAACATCGCAACAACTTCTTTATTAGCCATATGTCCCTCCTTATAAATTGC
>CAYRAL010000278.1:0-2622 GCA_964422235.1 uncultured Candidatus Epulonipiscium sp.
CATTTGTATCACACAAAATGGCCTTGTCATATCCAATGATAATATTGATGGCCTTCTACACTCACGGCATATGAATCAGCAACTACGTAAGCGTAAAAAGTATTATTCAAAGTTCAAAAAAAGGACTAACCAAGATAATGTTAACTTTGAGCACAAATTACGAGGATTTTTAAAATAAAAACAAGGTCAATCTTTTTAACCTAAAAGACTGACCTTGTTTTTTTAAAACTAATTGTTACTTTGCCCTGGCTTTAGAAATAATATGAGTCATGGTTCCCATAGGGCAATAAACACACCAAGACCTTGGCTTATACAATAACATTGTAACAAGGCCTAGTATTGTAGATGTTAACATGAGACTAAAAAATCCAAATGCAAACTGAGCAACCCAAGGTGTTACAGCAGATACATCCACCCAGTTCCAAGGAAGCTTAAATGTCCATAATAATGTAATCACCTTGCTTAAGTTATTTTGCCCCCTTAAAACTAAGCTTGTAATATAGATCATATTGGAAAACATCGTTAAGAAAAATGCCAAAAATCCGTATCTAAAAGCTTTTGTCCTAACAAAGCTCGGCAAGTCTTTACCTTTTGATAGTTTATGTTTGTTTCCTAAAAGGTTAAGTAATTGTCCCCTACCACAATAATTATTGCAATATGATTTACCCTTCCCTCCTAATGACATGGTAAGCGGAACAATAAAGCAGATCATTCCAAGCCAGGCAAATAATATATTAAAAAAACCTAACAGCAGATATACCAGTGATACTATCCACATATAATCAAAAATGTCTCTTTTATTTTTTTGCACAATAATCCCCCTCTCTCTTAATTATTGCGATCACTGATGCCGGACATATTTTTGCACACTTACCACACCCTACACACTTATCCTTGTCTATCTCTGCATAGACTCCTTTTCTGATTTTAATGGCCCCAAATCTGCATTCTTTAACACAGGCCCCACATGCCACACAGTAATCCTTATCAACCTTAGCTACTTTTTTGGACTTCCTCTTTACCTTATCTTCCACTTTCGCATCCCTCTCCTCTCAACTTAAGAACCATTATATCACATTATATAGATTTATGCATGTATTTATTTCTATTTGATTATTAAGGGTTTATTACATCTGAAGTTTCCTGATAATTTGTTAATCCCTTTTTAATAAAGGCAAGGCCAGTAAGGGCAGATATAATATCAGTAATGGGATACGTTATCCAAGCCCCTGTCATGCCCATTGTGTTTACTAACACCATAACGATAGGTATAAACAATAATAACTGTCTATAGATTGATAAAAAGAAACTAACTTTAGCTTTATTAATTGCTTGATTATAATAAACCGACACATAATAAACGCTTATGACCGGGAAAATTACGATTGTAATTCTAAATGCTTTAACCGTTTCAAGTAATATATCCGGCTCCTTAATAAAACTACTAAATATCTGCTTAGAAAAGATCATCATAAATGCCCATAAGATTATGCAAGTCATTGTAGCAACCTGAATTGTCACCTTAACAACTTCCTTAAGTTTCTTATGATTCCCAGCACCATAATTATAAGCCGCTAAGGGTTGCATCCCTGCACTAATCCCAAGAATAGTAATATACATAAACATAGATACTCTTGTAATGGCACCTACAATAATAATGGCTGTGTCTCCACCATAGGGTAATAGTAAGTTATTCAGTAGCCCTATTACGATTGCATCTGATATCTCAACAATAAATGTAGCAAAGCCAATAACTATAATCGTTTTCCAGATGCCCATATTAAAGTGTAATTTAAATTTAAGTCCTATGGTCTTTCCATAACGTCTCATCTTAAGCACCGCATACCCAAACCCTAAAATTTGTGATATAACAGTGGCAACCGCTGCGCCCGCTACACCCATACCTAGTCTAGCCACTAATACATAGTCCACGACAATATTAGCAATAGCCCCTATAGAAAGCGCCATGACCGTTACTTTAGGATCCCCTAGGGAAATAATACAATATCCCAATATATTAGTAACACTTAAAAATAAGCTTCCCATTAAAATAATAGTAACGTACTCCTCTAGCAGTGGGAATATTACGCTACTAGCTCCTAAGCTATAAAATAATTGTTTCCTAAAAAAGAATATTAGTACTGGTAATATGATTGATATTATAAGTCCTAGTGTAATAGCATTACCAACACTCTCATTTACCTTTTTATGGTTCTTTTCTCCTAAAGCTCTAGCCACAGTAGTTGATGCTCCTACACCTACCATTAAGGATGTTGCTATTATGAGCCTTTGAATAGGAAAAGCTATACCTAATGCGCCAACAGCGTTAGCCCCTACATACTTCCCTAGGAAAAATGTATCAACCATATTATAAAGTTCAGCCACTAAAATTGTAATGACACCTGGTATAGCAAATTTCATTAGAAGCTTAAATATATTCTTCTCTGTAAATATTTTTTCTTGCTCATTCACTCTATCACTCCTGTATATTAAAAGTTTTATATGTACTTTTTCAGCAAAACTTAAACACAAAATAAGATAACCGCCCTCTGTATTTAATTCAAAATACAATGAGCGGTTATCTATTTGCTTCTAATCCACTTATAAAACTATTTTCTACTA
>CAYRAL010000279.1:0-2615 GCA_964422235.1 uncultured Candidatus Epulonipiscium sp.
TATACTATATAGCAAATGTAATTACACCTATAAAAGATAAAAAGGGAAAGATTAACTATTTTATATCGACTGGAAGAGAAATAAATAATGAAAAAAACATTAACAATCAAATACATACGGCTGTATATTATGATATATTAACGGGTTTGTTAAATCGACAATCATTTATAGAAGAAATATCCCAAGCAAAAAAACAGTGTAATAGTCTAGCCGTTATATCCGTTACAATTAATAAACTTGGGCTCATTAATAGTAAGTACGGTTTTATATGGGGAGATAAGGTCATTAAAATAGTAGGGTTAAGAATTAAGGAGATACTATGTAAAGACTGTATTGTAGCAAGACCTGAAGGGAAGGTATTTGCCATCTTATTCCCGGACTTTCAATCGCCGTCTAAAATCGTTCAACTTATAAGCAAAATAGAAGAAGCTGTTAAATTACCCATCCAAATCAAAGATGAAACAATCCATGTATCCATAACTTTTGGTATTTCAACTTACCCTAGTGATAAACTAACAGAAGCAGATGTAGATTCAGATGCCCTGTTAACAAGATCACAACTAGCATTATCAAACGCTAAAATATCAGGCAGACTAGAAAATTATGAGTTTTATACAACGTCAATGAATCAGCAAGCAAGTGACCAGATTCGTATAGAAAATGAACTGCACGCAGCCTTTAAAGAAGATCAGTTTATTTCGTATTTCCAGCCACTAATAAGCCTTAAGACAGGAGAAATGACTGGACTAGAAGCATTAATGAGACGAAAAAAGTCTACTGGTGAAATAGTTTCACCCTTTGAATTTATAAGTTTTTTAGAAGAAACAGGGTTGATTGTAGAGGTTGGATTTAAGTTAATAGAGCAGATATGTCATCAGATGAGCAGATGGAATGATGAGTATGGGCTTAGGGTACCTGTATCAATTAATCTATCTCCTGTACAGTTTAAAGATGAATACTTCAGTGAAAAGATGATGGCAATTGTAACAAAATTCGGGATTTCACCAGAGTTAATAACCTTTGAAATAACGGAGTCTATGTTAATAGAAGATATTAATCGTACAGTATGTATTTTAGAAGGTCTAAGGTCATACGGCTTTAGTATATCAATTGATGATTTTGGAACCGGCTATTCCTCACTCAGTTATATCCAAAAATTCAAAATAAATCGTATTAAAATTGATATGTCATTTATCAAAAACATTGTAACAAATGAGGCTGACCAAGCCATTGTTAAAGCAATCATTATGATGGCAGAAGGCTTAAATCTAGAAACTATAGCTGAGGGTGTCGAAAGTAAAGAGCAGCTAGAAATCATAAGGAAATTAGGTTCTAACATAGGCCAAGGATATTATTGGGATAAACCATTGTCAGCAGAGGAAATCACACATAAATACTTTAAAAAGGCATAATAGATGATATACTTAAATTTTTAAGATATAATAAAAGAATACAATATACATGGGGGGATATTATTATGAAAAACAAAGTAATCAGATTAACATGTGTTTTGCTAATAACTCTATTATGGTCAGTACAGATTTTTGCGAATCAATCACTCAAAGTAAATCTTAATGGGCAAAATATAAACTTAGGAAGCTGGCTTGTGTCAGATAATGGCATAAGCTATATTCCTGCTACAGTGGTATTAAATCTTTCTAAAGAAGAAAATATAAGTTTGAAAACACCTAGCAAAAATATTTATAATACATCTTTTGTGCCATTAAAAGCAGCCTTTGAGAGCCTTGGAGCATCTGTTCACTGGGATAAGGATACAAATACCATTATGGTATCAAGTGATAAGCTAGCATACAATGACCAAAGCATCAAAGAATTATTACAAGAACCGTTACCACAAGGCTTTGTAGAAATAAAAATAAGTGCCGCTGGAGATGTCGTGATCGGTTGGGATGAGAACTTTAGTAGTCATAACCGATTTGATCGTGTATTTAAAGAAAAAGGTTACGATTATAAGTATTTCTTTAAAAATGTAAAGCATATTTTTGAAACAGATGATCTAACCATTGTGAACCTTGAAACACCTCTTACCAATGCCACTAAAAAAGCGCAGAAGACCTTTGCATTTAAAGGAAAACCAGAGTATACCCAAATTTTAAAAGAAGGTCACATAGAAGCAGTAAATCTTGCCAATAATCATACATACGATTATCTACAGCAGGGAATGAAAGATACAATTACAGCTTTAGGCAAAGCAAACATTGAATATTTTGGAGAGGGTAACAAATCCATTAAAGAAATTAAGGGGATTAAGATTGGAAATCTAGGTTACAAAGGGTGGAACAATTCAAGTTCAGTAAAAGCAACTATTAAAAAAGATATAGAAAACATGAAAAAAAATGCTGAGCTTGTTATTGTTAGCTTCCATTGGGGTGAAGAGGGTGTTAACTACCCCAATAGTATCCAAAAGGATCTAGGAAGATTTTCTATTGATCAGGGGGCAGATTTAGTCATCGGGCACCATCCCCATGTTATACAAGGAATTGAAGAGTACAAAAACAAAAAGATAGTTTATAGCCTGGGTAACTTTAGCTTTGGAGGCAATAGAAACCCATCAGATAAAGATACATTTATCTATCAAGAAAGTTTTATTTTTA
>CAYRAL010000280.1:0-2607 GCA_964422235.1 uncultured Candidatus Epulonipiscium sp.
ACTATATGCCTTATGCTATGAGTGTAATTATTTCTAGGGCAATCCCAGAGATTGATGGCTTTAAACCTTCTCATAGAAAATTATTATTTACCATGTATAAAATGGGACTCCTTAAAGGCAATCGTACAAAATCAGCCAACATTGTTGGGCAGACCATGAAAGTTAACCCTCACGGCGATACAGCTATTTATGAAACCATGGTACGCTTATCCGAGGGTTACGGCGCACTCAACACCCCTTTTGTCGATTCAAAAGGTAACTTTGGTAAGCAATATTCTAAGGATATGGCCTATGCTGCAGCAAGATATACAGAAGCTAAGCTAGCTGCTATTGCCACAGAAATATTTGGTGAAATAGAAGACAATACAGTTGAATTTATAGATAACTATGATGGAACCATGAAAGAACCAGTTCTTTTACCGGTTACATTTCCCAATATACTTGTTAACCCAAACCAAGGAATTGCCGTTGGAATGGCAAACTATATATGTGGGTTTAATCTAACAGAAGTCTGTCATGCAACCATAGAATTACTGAAAGACCCTGAAGCAGATGTCCATCAACATATCTTAGCACCTGATTTTCAATCTGGGGGAGATATTGTTTATAAAGAACATGAAATAAGAAAAATATTCAACACAGGTAGAGGCTCCTTTAAGCTAAGGGGTAAATACAGGTATGATAAAAAACAAAATTGTATTGAAATATATGAAATACCTTATAATACAACCATAGAAGCAATCGTTGATAAGATTATTGAGCTTGTCAAAGGCAATAAGGCAAGAGAAATCATAGATGTAAGGGATGAAACAGACTTAGGCGGTCTTAAAATCACCATAGATGTTAGACGGAATGCAGATATTGATATCTTAATGCATAAAATATTTGCCTCAACACCCCTAGAATCTACAGTAAGTTGTAACTTTAATATTTTGGTTCGTGGAACGCCCAAGGTTATGGGCGTTAATGAAATTCTAAATGAATGGATTGACTTTAGAGTTGCTTGTATCAGAAATAAATACTTGCATAGAATTGAAAAAATGGAAGCCAAGCATCACTTATTATTAGGACTTGAAAAATTACTGGTGGATATTGATAAAGCCATTAAAATTATAAGGGAAACAAAAACAGAGAAACTTGTAATCCCCAACTTAATAGAAGGTTTCTCAATTAGCAAAGATCAAGCCGAGTTTATTGCTGAAATTAGACTTAGGAACCTAAACCAAGAATACATCCTAAGGCGTATAGCTGAAATAGAAAGTTTAGCTAAAGAAATCAAGCGCTTAACTGGCATTGTAAAAAGTGACAAAAGAATTAAAACGGTTATTTCCAAAGAACTGACCCAAATCATCAAAACATATGGCGTAGAAAGAAGAACGAATATCATTACAGATGATGAAATTGAAGAAATATCTGAAGAAGATATGATTGAAGATTACAATATCAAAGTATTTATAACAAATCAGCAGTATATTAAGAAGATTACCCTAGCATCTCTTAGAGGCTCATCAGATCAAAGAACCAAAGATGATGACTATATAAGCCAAGAAATAGAAGCAAGTAATAAAGCCGACTTAATACTTTTTTCAGACAAACAAAAAGCATATAAAATGAAACTATATGAACTAGAAGATGTTAAAGCAAGTGATTTAGGAGAATACTTGCCTAATCTATTGGAACTTGAAGAGGACGAAAAAATCATTTATATTCACGCAACCTTTGACTATAGTGGACTGATGCTGTTTGGTTATAAAAATGGTAAAGTCTCTAAAGTTCCCCTAGAAAATTATAAGACAAGGACCAATAGAAGACGTCTTTTAAATGCCTATTCTGATGAAGATGAATGTGTGGGTATATGCTTCTTACCAGAAGATGGACTGCTTTTTGGAATCCGCAGTGATGAAAGGGCCTTGGTTTTTGATTCGTCTTTAATTCCGACTAAAGTCAATAAAGACGCAAGAGGAACCCAGGCAATGAGAATGACTAAGACTACAACATTTGAAAAACTAAGCCTAGCAGACAACTTAGATGATCAAGAAAAAAGAAAATATCGATCATCAAAAATACCAGCCACAGGAAAGCTTATGTCATAGCTTGTTTTTTGTAAATAATCATATTATAATTAAGCAAGATATAGTGACATAGGCTATTGACACAGGCTATAGGGGGATTTTATCTATGAGAAAAAAACTACAACATGCAAAACGTATTGTTATTAAAATAGGAACATCTTCACTAACACATGACAATGGTAAGGTAAACCTTCAAAAAATGGAAAGCATAGCAAGAGTTCTTGCAGACTTGCAAAACACAGACAAGGAAATAGTGCTTGTCACATCAGGAGCAGTAGGAGCAGGTATGCAAAGACTCGGTTTAGCTAGTAAACCTAAAGAACTTGAAATGAAACAAGCAACAGCGGCCGTTGGCCAAACGGTACTCATGCAAATGTACCAGAAGTTTTTTGGAGAATATAATCAAACTGTTGCTCAGATTTTGTTAACAAAAGACATTGTTAACGATCCAATAAAAAATACCAATGCAAAAAACACCTTTTGCACATTAATAAAGCTAGGGGTCATTCCTATTGTTAACGAAAACGATAGTGTT
>CAYRAL010000281.1:0-2603 GCA_964422235.1 uncultured Candidatus Epulonipiscium sp.
CTGCGTCTATATCAGAAGCTTTAAGGTAATTTTCTGCTGCTAATTCATCTGCAATAGCGCCGATATCTGATGTCCCGTTTGCAGGCACTGCCCCACCACCTGATGCTGTTGGGTATTTCCCATCATGATCTGCTACATATAAATCCATTTGTGTTTGAAATTGTCTAGCCGTACTTATGTCAGCTTTAAGTCTTGATTTTCTAGTCATTTGTGTAAATGATGGTACTAGTATTGCTCCTAAAATCCCCAAAATAGCAATTACAATAATAAGCTCAATCATAGTAAACCCTTTGTCTGATTTAATTCCCTCTTTGTTAAAATTTTTCATATTCAACACTCCTTCTTCTCCTTGAATTTTTTATCTGAAGACATTTTTGTCATTCATTCTTTGTTACATCATTTCTGTTGCCATTGTAAAGGTTGGTAGCATAACTGCCATCATAATACCACCAACAACCACTGCAATAAAAACAATTAATATCGGCTCAATCATTACTGTCATCTGTTCTACAGCTACTTCCACTTCTGTATTGTAGTACTCAGATGTTTTAGTCAGCATCTCATCGAGCGCGCCTGTTTCTTCCCCAATCTTAAGCATACTAATCATCATTGGAGGAAAGATCTTACTTCCTAGCAATGAGTTAGAAATTGTATTTCCTTCTCTTACATGACTTAATGTGGTATCCATATCTTCTTTAGCGATTGTATTTTGTATAACTTGTCTTACAATTTCTAAAGATTGGAAAACCGGCACCCCCGATGTAACCAGGAGTGACAATGTGTCTGAAAACAAAGCTGTTATTGTCTTTTTATTTAAATTGGATACCAGTGGTAAGGTTAAGGCCATCTTATCAAAAAACCTTTTACCCTGTTTGGTTCTATTAAGTAAGATTATTCCCACAACTCCCCCCACTGTGCCTCCTAGTATAATATACCACTTGGCTACCATCCAATCACTAACTGCCATAACGATTCGTGTGGGTAATGGTAACTGAACACCTGTATCGGCAAACATTTCTACAAATCCTGGAATAACAAAAATCATTAATATGGGAATAACGATGGCAATGGTTATCAAAACCATTATAGGATAAGTAACTGCTTTTTTAATAGTTCGTTTAAGTGCCATCTGCTTTTCAAAGTGAATAGACATTTTCTCCATTACAGCGTCCATGTTCCCTGTTGCTTCCCCACTTCGTACCATGTTAATCAGTAGGCCTGGAAACTCTGAGTGCTTTGACATAGCATCTGATAAGTTACTTCCTTTTTGAACATCTTTATCGATATCTTGTACTATTTTTTGCAATGTTCTATTTTCTGCTTGTTGGCCTAATATGTTTAATGCTCCCCCGATACTAATACCGGCCCCAAGCATAACACCAAATTGCTTACAGAAAAACACAATGTCTTTTGTTTTTATTTTGGGCCTAAATAAGGCAAAATCCGCGACATCTGATGTGAGTGCTGTTTTCTTATCCACTTTAATAGGCACCATTTTATTGTCAATTAAGTATTTCGTTGCATGACTTTTAGATTCAAAACGTCCTTCTGATTTTACAATCTTATTTGTACCAACTTGTCTTGCTTTATATAAATATAATTCCACAGCATTTAACCCCCTTTACTGTTCTTTATACCCCATTAAGTAGTCTGTGTATCTCGTCTGGTACAGAAGAATGATTTTTAACTTGTTCCATAGTTATAATACCTCGTCTATAAAGACCAACCAAACTTGCATCCATTGCTTGCATCCCTTGCCTTCTACCTGTTTGAATATGAGACCCAATTTGGAATGTCTTCCCTTCTCTTATTAGGTTACTAATTGCAGGCGTATTCATCATTGTTTCATATGCAAGGCATCTACCTTTGTCATCTACTGTCGGTAAAAGTTGTTGTGAGATAACGCCTTTTAGCATACTTGCCAGCTGTATTCTAATTTGATCTTGTTGATGAGGTGGGAAAACGTCGATAATCCTATCAATTGTCTGGCTAGCCCCTAATGTATGTAGTGTTGATAATACTAAGTGACCTGTTTCTGCTGCTGTTATTGCAGTGGAGATTGTTTCTGGATCCCTCATCTCTCCTACAAGAATAACATCTGGATCTTCCCTTAAAGCTGCTCTTAAACTTGCCGCATAAGTTTTACTGTCTGCCCCAATTTCCCTTTGATTTACAATACTCATCTTGTGTGTATGTAAAAACTCAATAGGTTCTTCTAGTGTTAGAATATGGCATTTTCTTGTTTTGTTAATATAGTCAACCATTGTTGCTAAGGTTGTGGATTTACCACTTCCTGTTGGGCCAGTTATTAAGATTAGGCCTCTTGTATTGTTGGCTAAGCCTTCTAGGATTTCTTCTGGCAAGCCTAGGCTTTGCATACTTGGTATGTTGGTTACAACATGACGCATAGCCACTGCGTAGGCGCCCCTTTGCATGTACACATTTACTCTGTAACGACCAAAGTCTTTTTTAGAATAAGCAAGGTCAACTTCTCCTTTATCAGCGAGTTCTTGTTTTAAGGCATCATCTACAAGGATTTCCATGGCTAATCTTTTTGTATCTGATAAGGTTAGCTTTGACATTCCCCTGACTGGCAATAATTC
>CAYRAL010000282.1:0-2600 GCA_964422235.1 uncultured Candidatus Epulonipiscium sp.
AGACTGTTTTATATAAATAGAGGACTCTGATAAATTCGCAAAAACCACAGAGTCCCAAATATAAGCACTTATGAAAAAGTACTCGAGATAAATATATCACTTTTTCAGATAGGTGTAAATTAAAATGAAGAAAAGGAGATATTAGAAATAGAAGCTTTGTTAAACAACGGATTTCATGAAATGACTGAAAATGAAATGCAGCATGTTGATGGGGGGGCCTAGTAATTGGTTTTATGACTTAGGAGATGCTATAGGCAAAGGAATTGGGAATGCTCAAAATGCTGTGAGCAGATATTATGAGAATTATGATTCTGCGGCCTTTGAAAAGAGGCTTAGTGAATGTGGGGCTATGATGGGTCGCGAAAAATACCTAAAATAAAATTCAAATTACTAGAGTTTATAAAAGCTATTTGAAAGGAGCTGAATATAAGGTATGAATACAAATAGTAACTTTGAAAAATTAGACTTTCATGAATTAGATAATGTAAATGGTGGTAGTGGTACAGTGATAATAATACTTAAGGTTATCGGTGCAATCGCCAGTTTAAATGCAGCTTATAATGTTTGTGAAGGTATAAGAGATGGGTATAAGAGTACACGTAAGACCTACTCTTGCTCTAGTGGAAAATTTTAATTTTAAAAATCTTTGAAACTTAATTTACGATAGAAAGATTCAATAAATAGAGTAATAAACACCTTTAAAAAACGATGTAATTACTCTATTTATATAAGGAGTGTTATATAAATGAAAAGCAAACTACTTTTAGTATTAGGTGTAGTTTTTTTAATAGCAGTTATTTATAATACAATACAAATATTTCAATACGGTATTACTAGTGTTTCGTTGCGTTTTTGGGTAGATTATATCTTGAATTTTGTAGGCTTTATTGCTATGTGTTTCTTCTATAATCATTGTAAAAATAAATGAGCTCATTTGATGAAATTTATATAATTTAATTGGTTATTTTATGCGATTATAGTCAGCAGCTTAAGTGTAGTTGGTGAAAAACTCTGGGCAAATGATATACAAAACACATTTTAGGTTTGGTCTTGTAGATTAGGTCGAAGTGCCAGACTATAAACTCAAAATACTAGAGATTTCATAGAAAAAATAAAAAACTGATTATTATAGGAGAAGAAATTGTGAAGGGTTATCAATGTAACAAGCAATACGACATAACAGACTGCGGGGCAGCCTGCCTTGCTACAATATCTAAACAGTGCGGCTTAAAGACTCCTATCACTAAAATACGTGAAGTTGCTGGCAAGGACAAACAAGGAACCAATGCATATGGTGTCATTAAGACAGCAGAAGAGTTAGGTTTTAGTGCCAAAGGTGTTAAAGGAGATCAGGACGCTTTCTTCTCCGAATTTCCACAGCCGGCCATTGCCCATGTTGTTATAGATGAAAAATTACTACACTATGTAGTCATACATAAGATAACGAAAAAATAAGTTATTATAGTTGACCCAGGAAAGGGGATTGTAAAGTACACGCAAGAAGAGTTTTTCAAAATCTGGACGGGTGTGCTTATTTTGCTTGTTCCCAATAATACATTTAAAAAGGGAAAAGAAACCAAAGGGCTATTTGAAAGGTTTTTTCATCTTCTCTTGCCACAAAAAGGAATTCTAGTTCAAGTTTTTATTGCGTCACTGCTTTATACTGTTTTAGGCATATTAGGTGCATTTTATATGAAATTTGTACTAGATGATATTTTGTCCTACAGCTTAGAAAAAACATTACATATCTTTCCATAATTTCACCTGGTTTTCTACGAATTGGCATTGTTAGCTTGTATTTTTTTGCATACTTCCCACACTTTTCGCAAAAGGTCCGGTAAGTATAAGGAATTTTTTAACCCTCTCGTGCTTGCAGACAATATTCAAGACGCAACAAGCTTAAAGTAATATTCTTTTTTTGTAGATCTTTGTGGACAATTTCCCAATCTCCGGGGGAAAACCTTTTTCGATGGCTTGTTTCTCAGGAAAAAGAAGTGTTTCTAGCCATGGATTTGTCATGTGAAATCGCTAATAACCGAGCAGAATGAAGTATTAAACTATTTGTTATTGCAAGGAAGAACTTTCACTTTGCTAACACAATTCATGGTGCTACTGCCAGTGCCATTACTTTTAGTCTGATTGAAACTGACAAGGAAAACAACTTAAACCCATTTGAGTATTTAAAATATATATTTGAGGAACTACCAAACATAGATTTCAAAGGAAATCCAGATCTATTGAAAAACTATCTGCCATGGGCAGATCTACCGGAGCAATGCTACAGTAAAAAGAAAAACTAATGAAGCGAACCTTGGATTATATGTCTGGGGTTTTTCTTATTTGATGTTTACAATTAAAATATTGCTAGAGTTAAGTAATGAACTAATACTTGTGGAATTATTAAAGTAGCACAAGAATTAGGATTTATACATATGACAATAACGGTTGTTAAACATAGTAAACAAGAATTTGTGCATTTCAAGCGCTATAAACTACATCTCAGACAGAATGTATTGTATAACAGAATATATCTGTTAGTATAAAGGTATCAAAGTTAGTGCTAGATAATTCATTGTATATACGATGTGTTGTAAATCCAA
>CAYRAL010000283.1:0-2596 GCA_964422235.1 uncultured Candidatus Epulonipiscium sp.
TTAAAGTGTTTGTGACTCGAATTTTTATCACTGACGTGATCTTGATTGATTTCTCTCTCAAGTTTGTTTTTGTTAAGAATTGATTTCATGTGTTGGTCCGTCTCATTAAAGCCCCAAAGCTTAACTTGACTAACCGAATTCTTGCTCTTGCTATTTTGTTTTCAAAGTTCAAAATAAGTTTGTTTACAAGTTTTTAGTATGTTTCTTGCAAACAGGTACTCAACTATCATACCACATTGACACACTGCTTGTCAACTTTCTTCTTAGAGTTAATCTCTTAAATATTATAATTCTTAAGTCAATCCACTTGTGTGGCGACAAGATTAAATACTATACTGTTTTCATCTCTCTGTCAAGCTCTTTTTTAAATTCCTTTCTTTTATATCTAATTTCCACTAACATACACTGCCTACCACCCTCCTTTAATGCTAGTTTCAAGCAACAAAAAAAGTCATAACCTTGGCCAAAGTACTTGCGCCTACAATCATGACTCCCTTAAGTTTGTATTGTAATATTAAATTAACTTTATACTTATTCTTCTGTGTTTTGTTCTGTTACTTCTGGTTCTGTCGCTTCTGTTTCTTCTGTTTCTTCTGGCTCTTCAGTTGCCTCTGTAATGGTAACTAAAGCATCTGTAAGTTCTGCTGATACCTTAAGATCTTCATTGATACCTAAGTCTGCAACAGTAATGACATCTCCAGCTATCTTCTCTGAAAGATCTATTGTTATAGATTGTGGTATGTCCATAGCTGGTCCTGTTATCTCAACTTCGTTCATAAGTATACCAACTACGAATCTCTTCGCCATTAAATCTTCTGCACCAGTAAAATGAACAGGAACTGTTAATTTTACAACGTCTTCTTTACTAAACACTTGAATATCAATGTGTCTAATTTGGTTTGTTACTGGGTGACGTTGAACTTCTTTAATAGCACCGTACTCACCTTTTCCTTCAATCTCAACGTTAACCCTTGCATTTGTACCATACTTTTTGATAGTTGCTAAAAGTGTTGATGCTTTAAACTGAACTGGACGTCCTTCTTCATGTCCAAATCCGTATACTACACCTGGTGTAAATCCTTCTCTTCTAAGTTTCTTTGCTACGTCGTTTCGCTCAAGAGCTGTTAGTGTTGCTATAGCCAATTCTATCCCTCCAAAACATTATTGTTCTCAATTTTTATTGTACTAAGTATATTGTAAACTATTTGTACTTTTTGTCAAGGTTTTGCTTGTAATGCAAAATTACATGTAAATTGCATTATTAATTCCTTATGCTGTTATCTCATACTTACATAACACCGCACGAATCATAAAATAAGTTACCTCCTTAGGCAATTGTTCCTTAATAGCCTTTAAGGATTTTAAACCTGTTTCTTTTGCTATTTGTACAATTTGTTCTTCAAATTCTTTTTTAATAAATTCATCTAAGTTGACTGCCATATTTTCTCTTGTTTTGCAAATTAATAAATGTCCTTCTATGGTTTGAGCTTGCAATTCTCTTTCAGCAGCAATCTCTTTAATAGATTTTCCTTCACCGTAATACATATCATATGTTATAAGATGAGTTTGTTTAGTTCCCCGGCCTCTATTACCTCTTTTTTTCTCCAACACTGGAATTTGAGGTGTGACCTGCTTCTCTTCTACATACTGTTGAATAGCCCTTAAGAATTCTTCCCCATATTTTTCATATCGCTTATTTCCAACACCTTTCATCATTAAAAAATGTTCTGATGTTACAGGCATATATTTACTCATATCTATTAGGGCTGTATCTTCAAAAATAATATAGGGTGGTACATGTTCTTTTTGCGCTTGTCCCAAACGAATAGCCCTTAATTTTTCAAATAAGACTAGATCATATTGCACATTAGCCACACTTTGTATTTTGTTAACCTTTAGATATACTTTTTCTTTGTTCTTTAGGACATCAAAAGCTCTTTTTCCTAACTTTAGGATGGGGTATCCATCCCTTGTTACTTTCAAATATTGATCTACGATTAACTTATTAATGGTATCTGAAATTTGCTTAATGGTTTGGGTCCCCATAATTCCATGGGTAGAGAGTTTATTAAAACCAAATTGCCTTACCTTTTGATTATTGGATCCGCTAAGGACTTCTGCAACTAGTTTAACCCCAAAACGTTCTTTCATCCGAACAACACATGATAATATTTTCTGAGCTTCTATAGTCATATCTACTAACTCACCCTGATCATTACAGCTACTACAATTATCACATTTATTTGCTACATCTTCTTCCCCAAAGTATTCTAATATATATTTTCTAAGGCATGTATTAATGTAGCAATAATCTACAAGCTTGGCTAAACTGTCATACTCAGCTTCTCTTCGCTCATCTTCTACATCCTTATTTTCTATAAAATACCTTTGTGTTTGTATATCATTAGCACTAAAGAATAAGTAACATTCACTAGGCTCACCATCTCTTCCTGCCCTTCCTATTTCCTGATAGTAAGCTTCTATATTTTTTGGGAGGTTATAATGCATGACATAGCGTATATTGGATTTGTCAATTCCCATTCCAAAAGCATTAGTAGCAATCATAATATGAATTCTATCATAGGCAAAATCTTCT
>CAYRAL010000284.1:0-2591 GCA_964422235.1 uncultured Candidatus Epulonipiscium sp.
TATACTACTTTTCCACTTACAATTGTATAGTGTATTTGTCCTTTAACCATTGTCCCAGCAAATGGTGTGTTTTTTGATTTTGAAGCAAAGTTTTCCGGATCTATGGTATAGGTTTCATTTGGATCAATAATGGCGATATCTGCTATTTTACCTTTTCCAATTGTTCCTTTATTAAGTCCCATTAATTTTGCTGGATTGAGACTCATTTTTTCAATTAGCTGAGTCGGTGTTAATACCCCTGTTTCTACAAGATGTGTATAGCTGATTGCAAAACTACTTTCAAGGCCTACTATTCCAAAGGGAGCTTTGGCAAATTCTACGTTTTTCTCGTCTGGATGATGCGGGGCGTGGTCTGTTGCAATTATATCTAGTGTATTGTCTTGCAAGGCTCTTATGATGGCTTCTTTGTCTTTATGGCTTCTAAGTGGTGGGCTCATTTTGGCATTTGTATCTTGCTCTTTACCCACCCGATCATCTGTTAAGCTAAAATAGTGTGGGGCTGTTTCTGCTGTTATATTTGCGCCTCTAGATTTGGCAAATCTAATGATATCAAGACTAAGCTCTGTACTGACATGGCAAAGATGTAATTTTATGCCTGTGGCCTCAGCTAAGATAATGTCTCTTGCCGTTATAATATCTTCTGCTTCATTGCCAATTCCTTTAAGGCCAAAAAGCTTTGCGTTTTCCCCCTCATTCATACTACCACCCATCAGGCTCATATCCTCACAGTGAGAGAGCATAGGAATATTAAATTGTTTTATATTTTCCATAGCCTCTTTTAGGACCTTTGCATTCATAATGGATCTACCATCATCACTAATGGCGCAAATTCCGGCTTCAATCATTTCTTGCACATGAGTTAGTTCTTCACCTTCTTGCCCCATTGTAATAGCACCTACTGGAAGCACATTAACAACCCCAACTTCTTTGGCCTTCTCATTGATATAGCTAACAATCCTTGGGTTATCAATGGGTGGATTTGTATTTGGCATACAGCAAACAGTTGTAATCCCACCTTTTGCTGCAGACTTGCAGCCACTTTCTATGGTTTCCTTATGCTCAAATCCTGGTTCTCTCAGATGGACATGAACATCAATAAGCCCTGGCACGACCCATTTATTCCTTGCATCGATTATGGTATGGGCTTCTGAATTTAGATTTTCACCAATTGCTGCAACCACACCGTCTTTTACTAAAATATCGAAAATACCATCCCTATTTTCTTTGGGGTCTATTATTCTTCCATTTTTTATGAGTAAACTCACCTTATCATCTCCCTTCATTATATAACTTTTATATGGTTGTTTATCATACACTTAAACTTGCATAACAAAAAGGCAATCAATAGATTGATATCTCAATCTACTCATTGCCTTTAAAAATCCCGTAATGGGTCCAATTTATTCGTTTTATTACCAAAAATCGCACAATAAGTTAAACTATTATGCATCTTGTTCCTTAGTGGCCTCACGGGACCAGTTTAAAGGCAGTTTATTTATTTGGTTTTTCTTTTCAAATCTTAAGAAAGCATAGCATGTAAACTAGCTTGTGTCAATATGCAAATAGGCATATGCCACATTTAGTTTCTAATGACCATTGAGGGCAAAATTCAAGTTAAAATTGTATTCACTCATCATGCTCTTATAACACGCCTCTTTAGCCTTTTCTAAATGATAAGTTAAGGCTAGTGCCGCCTCTTCGTAATTTGCATCTATAACATGTTTTATAATGTTACTATGTTCCATAGAGGTTTTTTCCATTCTATCTTTCATTTTTTCCCCAGATAGAATTCTTATTCTCATATTATGGTTGTTAATGGCATTTATTGCATTTATAAGATAAATATTTTTCGTTTGACTAACAATATAATTATGTAGTTGATCATCAGCTACGAAAAGCTCATTATATGATTCTGCCTTCTGAATCTTCTCATCTAGCATTAAAAAGTAACTAAGGTCCATTTGTTTCCCATAACACCTCATAGCATAGGGCTCTATAAGAAGTCTTGTTTCATATATTAAATTAATGTCATCTAATGTAACGTCTTTTATTATTATTCCTTTTTTATATATAACTTTAACTAAATTCTCCTGTTCCAATATCCGTATAGCCTCTCTTACAGGAGTTCTGGAACTTTTTATAGCTTCACATATCATACTTTCATTTATCATTGAACCTGGTGCATATTCACACTTAATAATTTTATCCTTTATAAACTCATATGCTTCATCACTTAACCTTTTTTTTGACATACTCCACCCCTAAAATTTATTCATTTATTATATTTCTTGCTATTTACAAAGTTACACCTGATTTGAAAATAGCAATCTCTCTATATCCAGATTTCTCATTATTTGATAGCTCACCACTAGCAACATTAATGACATAGTTAATAAACTCTTTATCGACTTCATCTGGATACTTTCTCTCAATGATTTGTCCAGCATTAAAATCAATCCAATGGGGTTTTAATTTATAAATCTCACTGTTTGAAGATACCTTTATAGTTGGTACGAAACTACCAAATGGTGTTCCTCGACCTGTTGTAAAAAGAACCATGTGACATCCTGAGGCTCCTAATGCTGTCGATG
>CAYRAL010000285.1:0-2579 GCA_964422235.1 uncultured Candidatus Epulonipiscium sp.
GCAAGAAGAAATAAGACTTCTAATTCTTTTGGGGGAAGCTCTAGGGTCTTTCCCTTATAGGTGACAGAATAATTATCCATATCAATAACAATATTAGTGAATTCTAATTTGTTTTTACTTTCTTGTCTTAAACTGCTTCTTCTTATGACAGCTTTCACCCTAGCCGTCAGTTCTTTTGTATCAAATGGCTTAACAATATAATCATCTGCCCCTAGTTCAAGACCTAATACCTTGTCAAAGGTCTCTCCCTTAGCTGTTAACATAATAATAGGGACATCGCTGGTTGTTCTAATCTCTTTGCAAACATCATAGCCATCCATCCCTGGTAACATAATATCTAGTAAAATTAGATGGGGCTGATAATTGATGAATTCTTTCACCGCTTCTTTACCATCATATACCTTTTTTGTTTCATATCCTTCTTTTTCTAAATAGAGTGAAATTAACTCGGCTATATTTTGATCATCATCTACGACTAAAACTCTTGATTTCATATGAAAATCCCCCTTATCCTGTGTGATTACTTTAGTTCTACCACTGTAACACCGGCTTCCCCTTCGCCATATTTCCCCAGTCTGTATGACGCTGTATGGGGGTTTCGCCTTAGCATCTGCTGAACTGCCGTCCTAAGCGCCCCTGTTCCTTTACCATGAATAATCATAACTGTTTTTAGCCCGGCTAAATGGGCATCATCTAAGTATTTATCTATGTTCTGTATTGCCTCATCTGCTAATTGTCCACGTACGTCGATTTCAGCTGAAATATGCTGGGACTTTGCAATATTTCGGCTGACACCTGAGACCTTTGCCTTTGAATTCTTCTTTTTTGCTTTTGGCTCTTGGGCATATTGTAGATTTGAAATATGAACTTTCATTTGCATAATGCCTAGCTGGACCATGACATTACCTGAGCGATCTGGACCTTTTTGAACAATGCCTGTTTGGCCAAGGGTTAGAACCCTCACTTCTTCCCCTATTTTTAAGTTTTTAATAGGCGCCAGTGTGTTTCTAGGTTTGACGGCTTGTTTAAGTGTCGCATCATGAGATTTAATCTTTTCTCTTAAGGCTTCTCTTGCCCCTTCAATTCCCCTATCATTAATCATTGTTTGAGATTTCTTTGCTTCTGCCTTAAGCTCTTTTACGATAAAATCAGTTTCTTCTTTAGCATCATCTAGTATGTGCTTAGCTTCCATACGGGCTGTATTTAAAATCTTCTCTTTTTGTTTTACTAACGCTTCTTTTTGAGTTTCCATTTTTTCTTTTAGCTGACGTGCTTCTTCCCTATACTGGGTGGCTTTTTGCCTTTCGTTAATGGCTTCTTTCTTACTTTCTTCTAAATCTATAATAATCTCTTCTAGGTTAATGTCGCCTTTTTCCATGAGAATTTTGGCTTCGTCGACTAGAAAGCTTGGTAGTCCTAGTTTGCTTGAGATTTCAAAGGCATTACTTTTTCCTGGTATGCCAATTAATAGTTTGTAGGTAGGAGAAAGTGTTTCTACGTTAAATTCACAACTTGCATTCTCCACACCATCTGTGGATAAGGCATATAATTTTAGCTCACTATAGTGAGTTGTTGCTGCTGTTCTTATCTCTTGTTTGCGAAGGTGTTCAAGTATGGACATGGCAAGAGCCGCCCCTTCAATTGGGTCGGTACCAGAACCAAGCTCATCAAAAAGAACAAGAGAATTCAGGGTTAAGTCATCTAATATCTTGACAATATTATTCATATGGGATGAAAAAGTACTTAGGCTTTGCTCTATACTTTGCTCATCACCTATATCTGCAAAAACCTCATCAAATACTGCAATTTCAGACCGATCGGCTGCTGGAATATGAAGTCCTGCTTGGCCCATTATAGTGAGTAGTCCTAGGGTCTTTAGGGTTACTGTTTTCCCCCCAGTATTTGGGCCTGTCACTAAAAGGGTTGTAAAATCCCCGCCTAAATACACATCTATAGGGACGACTTCTTTAGGATTTAAAAGTGGATGCCTTGCTTTTTTAAGGTTTATATAGCGGTTTGTGTTAAGCTTAGGCTCTACTGCCCGCATCTCAATGGCTAATTCTGCCTTTGCAGATATAAAATCTAATAATGATAAGGCATCCAAAGTAACTCTAATCTCAAGTATTTCTTCTTCTACTAAATAGGTAAGGTCTGTTAGGATTTTCTCTATTTCTGCTACTTCTTTAAGTTCTAGTTCTTTAATTTTATTGCCTATTTCCACCACTGATATTGGCTCTATAAAAAACGTGGCCCCTGTAGAGGATTGGTCATGGACAATCCCTGGGAAATTTCCCTTGTGCTCTGACTTTACTGGCACACAGTAGCGGTTTTGCCTAACTGTAATAACAGGGTCTTGTAGCATGCTTTGGTAATGCCTTGACTGAATAATGCTATTAAGTTGTTCTCTTATTCTGGCATTATTGCTTTTTATTTCTCTGCGAATATTAAACAACTCTCTTGTTGCATCATCTGCAAATTCATCAGGTCCTATAATACATCTATTAATCTCATGCTCAATTTGTGGGAAGGTCATTACCTGCTCAAATATAGGTTCTAGGGCTGGGTAAACTTCTCCCTTA
>CAYRAL010000286.1:0-2572 GCA_964422235.1 uncultured Candidatus Epulonipiscium sp.
CATCCACAACCCGCTTCTCCGGTGTTACATACAAGGTCTTATTGCTATCATAAATCACCATTCCAGGCTTGGCCCCATTAGGTTTTCTAACATTCCTTTTCTCAGTGTAATCCACTGGCACATTACTAGAATCTTTTGCCTTACTATAATAAGCCGCCAGTAGTGCCGCTTGTAGCAATGTGGTCTCTGGAACATCTCTTCGTCCTGTTTGAATAATAACATGAGAGCCAGGTATATCCTTTGTATGGAACCAAAGATCGTAGCTAGCCGCTGTTTTAAGGGTTAACTGGTCATTTTGGACGTTGTTTTTACCCACATAAATATCAAAGCCGTCATCAGAAACAAAGTGAAGTGGTTTAGGTTTTTTAACCTTCTTAGATTTATCAATACGCTTTGCCTTTAAATAACCACTTTCTACTAGTTCGGCCCTAAATTCTGCAATATCGTTTTCATTTTCTAAGGTATCTAAGGTTGAAAATAAGGAGTCTAAATAGATTAGATCTTGCTCAATACTTTTTAGCTGCTCATGGGCTGCTATTTCAGTACGTTTTGCCTTATTATATGCTTTAAAGTATTTTTGGGCATTTTGTATGGGGGTTCTGTGAGGGTTTAGGGGAATGGTAATCTCGCCCATGGCCTCGTCATAGTAATTAATGGTGGTAAAGGTATTTTGCATACTAGGGATACTGTGGGCGTTAGCTGTTAAGAGTTCTCCCCAGATTCTATATTGTTCCCTTTGGCTACTTTCCTCCAGAGCGTTCAGTTGAATCTCTTTTTTATGAATAGCCCGTTGGTGATGATTATCAAGTACCTTCTTCATATCAACCGTCTTTTGATCGACCCTTGAAGACTGGCTTTGATCAAAATAAAATTCTTCTAGTAAAGCAGACATACTTTCGAAGGCTACTTTATGAAGGTCTTCATAAGCAGAGAGGGGCACACTAGAAAAGGCCACGATTTTATCCGTTTCATCTTTGTAAATAGCAGGGTGATAATTCTCAGCCTCTACATCTTTATAAAGTCCATCTAATTGGTCATAAAGGGCTCTTTTTTCCTCTTCAGTTATTTCAGTAGTTAGGGTAGAAGCAGCCACACCTGCTCGGTAACAGATTTCCTTTGCGATCAAAGGGCTCATGCCAGAGTACAAGGTATAAAGTCTTTTGTGTATTCTCATAGGATCTTCAGGGTCAAAGGCAGCTAAAAACTCATCATAGCTTCTAAGGAGTGGATTATGTTTATCTTGGGAAGGAGGATAGACATAAGTCCTTCCAGGGAAAATCTCCCGGACGGAGCTTTGCATTTTACCAATATGCTTAATACTATCTAAAACCATATTATCGTCCCCAAGAAGCATAATGTTACTATGTCTTCCCATAATCTCAATGACTAGTTTTTTTATGGTTAAATCTCCAAGCTCGTTAGTGGATTCAATATGAATCTCAACAATTCGCTCAAAGTTAGGTTGAACAATATCTGTAATTCTCCCGCCACCAATATGCTTACGCAGGAGCATACAAAACATAGGCGGAACCTGGGGGTTGTCCTTATCGCCTGTAGTACTGTGAATCCTAGGATAATTACTATGAGCTGTCAAAAGAACCTTTGAATTCTCACCTTTACCTCGTACGCCAATAATTAATTCGTCTTTTTCTGTTTGATATATTTTAAGAATGCGTCCCCCAATAAAGTCTCTTTTAAAGTCCGAAACAATATTAGAGAGCACAATGCCATCTAGTGCCATAATTTTACCTCCTTAAGTCTTAAGTGTCCTTTCGTATTATATCACGGTGGGGTGAAATTACCAAACGGGGGTTTACGCCGCATTATACGCCGCATTAGATAGGTGTGACATATCCCATCGTGCCTCTCTTGTCTGATCGACAAAGGATGCCCGATTGGGATATATCACACCTATCATTGCGGGGGAAAGGAAACCCTCCCACCCCCCCGCCGAGTTTAGCCCATGTGCTGATCCCAAGCATTCCCCCGCAATGGTAGAGTTCATATCTCCTATCGAACATCCTGTGGCTTACCAGCCACGAGATGAGAGAGAGGATATATGAACTCTACCTAATGCGGCGAATCCCCCCAGCCACATTGGCTCAACTCAGGCAATAAATTTTGAATATAGAATGAGCTTCTGGGCATACTAAGGAGAAATGGAAATGTGCTAATGACTTATAAATATGGTATAATATAATTATATATTTAGCCATAAAAGAGGAGATAACATTATGGCCAATATTGATGTACCGGTCAAAAGACTGATGCAAAGTCGTATAGAAGATTGGATTCAGTTTCTTGTACCAAAGTGTCAGAAGGATTGGATCAAAGAATTGGATCCATCTAAGGTACCAGCAAAAAAAGAATCTAGACTTGATAAACTTATTTTAATTGATTCCCCTAAGGAGAAGTTTATATTAAACATAGAACCTCAAGGGTATTTGGATTACAAAATGCCTGCTAGAATGTTAAGATATAGGGCTGACATATGGGAGCATACAATAGAGGTAGGATTAGGAATGCCTTCCGTAAAGCAAGCAGTCATTTATTTTTATAAGCAACATGACAA
>CAYRAL010000287.1:0-1770 GCA_964422235.1 uncultured Candidatus Epulonipiscium sp.
TAAATATTTTTTCCTTCATTTCCGATGCTCTAACCTTCATTCCATTGGAAGAATCATGAACATCTTGTACTTTAGATAAAAGATTGTGTGTTGTTCCCGATATATCTTCGATAGAAAGATTTGCTTTCTCTGCAGAATCTATTAGACCTAAAGCTTCTTCATTCAGCATGGATGATGATGTATTGATATTGGTTATACTCGATGCTGAATTTTGGGTAGCATCTAATAATTCATATGCTGAACTGTTAATAGTATCCGATATACTTACTATATCCTCTACTAAGAGCCTTATGTTTGAGCAAGCTTTATCCAAAGAATTACCTAATCTACTTATTTCATCATTTCCTTTAAAATTAAGTTCCTCTGATAAATCACCATTTCCAAGTTTTTCTGTAAATTTTAATACTTGGTTTAATCTATTTAAGACCAGTCTATCATAGACAAAGACTATTATAAAAATCGAGGCTATGATGCTTAAAGTTGAAGTAATACCTAAACCTATGGAAGTATCAAAAAAACTGGTGCTTATCCCTGTACTTTCAAGTACTTTTCTACCTTCTAATATTGCCATATCTATTGCTCGTCCTATATGTGAGCTAAAAACTTGTACAATTACAACTGCAGTTACCAACTTAAATTTTATTGAATCCTTAGTTAATCTTGACAATTTATCTTTTATTCTCACAAAATTCCCCCAATTATTATTCTATGCTTAAAAGCTTATTAGATAGTTGCAATGTCTTGTCATTTATGATGACATTTTTTATACCTTCCTGTGGAAAATCGGCGTCTTTAATGGATATAATCTCTTTGTTGAGATTTTCCATCTTTTTATCTAACTGAGCTACTGTAATTGCCGCTTCCTTTAGTTCATCCTTTAGCCTTTGAGGAACATCATTATTATATTTATAATAAATTTTGTGTTCCAAACTTGCCCAAAAATCCATGCCTATGGTGCGAATTTGAACTTCTACACAAACATCTTCAACCCTATCAGACATAAATACAGGGACCTCTAAAATCAAATGAAGGCTTCGATATCCATTATCCTTAGGATTTTTTATATAATCCTGATATTTTATCACTTTTAAGTCTTGCTGTTTTTGTAACATTTCGCTTATTATATATATATCTGAAACAAATGAACAAACTATACGAATCCCAGCTATATCTCTAATATTTCCTTTTATGGAATGTAATGAAACGTCTAAACCTTTTCTTGATAATTTTTTAAAAATACTCTCTGGACTTTTGATTCTAGATTTTACATGCTCAATTGGGTTATAGTCATGTACATATTGAAACTCCTCATTTAAAATATTAATTTTTGTTTTTACCTCCTCAAGTCCAAATTTATAGGACATTAAAAATCTCTTTAGCTCTTTTTCTATTATCTTTAACTGCTTTATATCCACGGATGCTTTTATTTCCATTCTAAGCTTACTCCTTTTATATATTTTAGTTTAAATACTTATTTTATTTGTTTAGGTAGTCTGACAGTAATATCTGTTCCATTTCCTAAATAACTTTTTATATCAATTTGTCCCCCACATAAATCTACAATACGTTTCACAAGGGAAAGCCCTAATCCATTACCTTCAGTAGTACGAGAGGAGTCCCCTTGATAAAATTTTTCAAATATTTGATGGATCATTTCATCTTTCATTCCTATTCCATTATCTGAAATTTTGACCATAATATGTTCCACTTCATCGCGGCATTTTATTGTTATTTCTCCCTTATCTCTACTAAACTTAATAGCATTTCCTA
>CAYRAL010000287.1:1812-2571 GCA_964422235.1 uncultured Candidatus Epulonipiscium sp.
TCGCTATAATATTCCATAGGATCTAACTGAATATTTAAATCAATATCCTTCCTTTCCCACTCCATCTGTAAAAGTAATATACAATTTCGAATCTGTTCGTCTAGGGAAAATAGCTTTTTATCTGTAATAATTTCTTGATTTTCAAGTTTCGTTAAAAACAAGATGTTTGAGGACATATTTGTCAGTCTTTCCGATTCCCTAATGATTATTTTAATATATTCTTGGCTTTTTTCATCAGTTAAAGAGGTATTTTTAAGTTGCCTTGCAAACCCTCGTATGGATACTATTGGCGTTCTAAACTCATGAGAAAAGTTATTGATAAAATCCTTACGAAACATCTCAATACTGCTTAATTCCTTGGTCATAATATTGAAGCTCCTAATAAGCTCACCAAACTGGTGGTTTTTCTTAAGTTCTTTCACTTTAACACTAAAATCACCTTTTGATACTTCTTCAGTAGCTGAAATTAATTCATTTAAAGGCTTTAATAGATAATTACCTACTGGAAAAGTAAGGATGGTTCCAATAATTGTACTTGTAATAAGCCCAGTTATGAGAAATGCTATTCTTGCAGATTCCACTTGAACAAAAAAATTGTATTGATTCAAAAAAATCAGAATAATACCTGATAATATACTGGAACATATCATCATTATAAAAACAAAAATAACTAAAGTAAAATTTAAACTGCGAAACCTACTCATTAGATTTCCACCGCCTTATATCCTAATCCACGTATTGTTATGATTTCAAAATCCC
>CAYRAL010000288.1:0-2563 GCA_964422235.1 uncultured Candidatus Epulonipiscium sp.
TCTAAGTCATCGTAAGAAAGATTTGCTGTCCTTTTTTCTAAAGCATACTGAACCGTTGAGCACATCTGTAATTTCATATCATCTTCTAATCTGTTGTACATAACCCCGCTAATAATGGCTCTTTCTTCTTCTAGTTTTGCTTCTTGCTCAATAATAGAAGCTACGGTAATGACCTCATCAAAAGAATATGGCATATTAGCCAATTCCTGTTTATACCGATCGGTTATTTCCTCAAAGCGATTTAGCATTCTAATAACAACCTCTTGGGCTGTCACATCTTCTGGAAAAAAGTAGGTATCGGGAAACAAGTAACCTTCTAACTTATTTTTTTTGTTAGGTGATATGTCTTCTAAAAAAGCATAATCATAGTCCTTCTCATTAACAGCCTGTAAAAATTTATCCCGGGGGACAAGATCTAAATCTTCTAACCTGGCTGCAATTTGCATAATATTAAATCCTTCTGGAATAGTGACCCTTACACTTGCACTTTCTTTTATTTTATCAGCTGTTAACAGTTTCATTATTCTTTGGTTATCCATTGTTGTATTTAAAGAATATACACCTTCTTTATATTTGCCATCATATTTAAAGAATTTGCTTTGAAGTCTAAACCATAGTTTGTTAGTAATTAAGCCACCATCATACACGGCATCTGCAATATCCTCTGTGGAAGCCCCTTTATTTACCTTAACTTTCACTTCTTTAATATTAGAAGCGGTTTGCTTTTTTGATTGCTCCATAACAATGTCATAGGATGATTGAAAGCCTTTTTTAAAAGCAGTATCAACTGCAAAAATCAAAATTCCAACGATTATAATATTAAAAAACATCCGTACATACCACGGTAGCCCTCTTCTTTTTTTGTTGTCCATAGGTATAATTCTCCTTCATATTAATCTTATTAACTGAATGCTCTTTTGATTATACCGTTATTTAGGGCAATCTTCAATTAAAAATTATAAAGTCATGTAAGCAAATTTGCTTACATGACTTTAAGGTTTACTTTAAACTTCCATAATAATCGGTAAAATCATAGGACTTCGCTTTGTTTTTTGCCATACAAATTCACGTAAATCGTCTCTTACAATGTTTTTGATTTGAGACCATTCTTTGATTCGTTTGTCTTCGCAACGGTCTAGTGATTTTCGAACAATATTTTTTGCATCATCCATTAAGTTTTCGGATTCTCTTACATAGACAAAGCCTCTTGAGATAATATCAGGTCCTGCAACAACCCTTCCAGTGCCTCGCTCTAGTGTGATTACAATAACCAGTAGTCCATCCTGGGAGAGGTGTTTACGGTCTCTTAAGACAATATTACCCACATCTCCAACACCTAATCCATCTACTAAAATCTTACCTGATGGAACTGTTCCTACAATTTTACAACTATTACGAGTCAGTTCAATAACATCACCAATACTAGCTATGGCAATATTTTGACGCTCCATGCCAAGATCCATGGCAAGCTCTGCATGTTTGTGTAAGTGCCTATACTCACCATGGGCTGGTATAAAGAACTTAGGTTTAACTAAAGAATGGAATAATTTGAGTTCTTCTTTAGCAGCATGTCCTGATACATGCGTGTCTTCACGAATTACTTCTGCACCTTTTTTAAAAAGTTCATCTACAACTTCTGAAACTGTTTTTTCGTTACCAGGAATAGGGGTAGAACTTAAAATAATAACGTCCCCTTCTCTGATTTCTATTTGTCTATGCTCAGACTTTGCCATACGTGATAGGGCTGCCATGGGTTCTCCTTGGCTTCCTGTCATTACAATAGCAACCTGACCATCATTATATCTTTTAACATCATTTACATCGATTATAATGTCTTTTGGAATATCTAAATAGCCTAGTTCACTAGCTGTCCTTACAACGTTAACCATACTTCGTCCGATAACAGCTACTTTACGGTTATACTTATGAGCCGAATTAATAATCTGTTGTACACGGTCTACGTTAGAGGCAAAAGTTGCGACCATTATACGCTGATCAGTCTTGCTAGCAAAGATTTCATCAAATCTCTTAGCCACTAATCTTTCTGTTGGTGTATAGCCAGATTTTTCTACGTTGGTACTATCAGCTAACATTGCTAATACACCTCTTTTGCCTAAGGCTGCAAACCTTTGAAGGTCAATCATTTCACCACGTATAGGTGTATAGTCGATTTTGAAGTCTCCTGAGTGTACAACCACACCTACTGGTGTTTTGATGGCGAAAGATACTGCATCTGCAATACTATGATTGGTTCTAATAAATTCAACATTAAAATATTCACCTATATCGACAATCTGACCTTGTGTTACACAGTGGAGTTTTGTTGATCTTAAAAGTCCGTGTTCTCTTAATTTGTTTTCTAATAGCCCAAGTGTTAATTTAGTTCCATAGATTGGAATATTCATCTCTTGAAGTAAATAAGGGATTGCACCAATATGATCTTCGTGACCATGGGTTAAAAAAATTCCCTTTATTTTGTCTACATTACGCTTTAAATATGTCATATCTGGTATGACAATATCAATCCCTAACATTTCATCATCTGGGAATGCTAAACCACAAT
>CAYRAL010000289.1:0-2562 GCA_964422235.1 uncultured Candidatus Epulonipiscium sp.
TAATGTAGCCTTTGTATTGCTTGAACTACCCTAGATAAGGGTACTTTTAAATCCTGTGCTATTTCTAGGCTTTTTACTTCTCCTTTTTCTAGTTGCATTCTACAGATGATTTCCAAATAATCTTCTAAACTAGATGATAGCATGTTTTTCACCACTTTCTTAGGGCCGCTACACTAATATATGATTGTAATGCTCATTTTATTCTCTTTACAATTATGCTAAAAGCTATATTCATTGACAAGTATATACCTGCCATATTACAATACTAATGACGTTAAATACAACGTCAGCAATTATATAAGGGGGCATTAAATGTCAACCATAGTACTATTTAGTGATAGTTCTTGTGATATCCCAGAACCTTTTATCCATGCTTATGATATAAAGCTAATTCCTTTTTATGTTTCTTTTGATAAAGACACATATTTAAAAGAAATCAAGGAATTGTCTATATCTGATTTTTATGCAAAGATGAGAGAAACTAGGATTTTCCCAAAAACTTCTTTACCGTCTATTAATGACTACATCGAAGCATTTACGACCTACTTAAAACAAGATCTTCCAATCATTTGTGTGTGCCTATCATCACATTTTAGTGGCTCTTATAATGCCGCTGTAAATGCACGGACTATTTTATTAGAACATTATCCTAACGCACAAATCGCAATTATTAATTCTCTTAACGCAACTGGGGGACAATTCCTTCTGGTTGAACAAGTGGCACACATGATTGCTGATGATCTTGATTTTAACACAATTGTCGAAACTGCTGGGAAATTACGTGAAACTGCTCGTATTTTCTTTTATGTAGACACCCTCGATTATCTGGAAAAAGGCGGACGCATTGGTAAAGCTGCAGCTCTTTTAGGTACTGTCCTAAATGTAAAACCTGTCCTTTTTCTAAAAGATGGTCAACTTTTTCCTTGTAATAAAATACGGGGAAAAAAACGTGCAATCCAAAAGGTTGTAGAACTTGTCCATGAGTACACAGTCTTAGATGGTGCAGATGATTATAGCTTTGCCCTATGTCACGGTGACTGCCCAAAAGACAGTCAGATTTTAGGGGCTAATTTTAAATCCATCATAGGCATAGACCCTCCAGAACCTTATAATATTATAGGGGTAACAATTGGGGTTAACACTGGGCCTGATGCTCAAGGCATTGCATGTATTAAAAAATATGACAGATTATCGTCATAAAAAAGGTTAGGCCTAGGCCTAACCTTTTTATTTTGTTTTCTTTGCCCCTAGCTTATGCAAGTAGCTTACTGCTTCTAAAGCTGCTACGACGCCTTCACCTACTGCTTTAGATACTTGGTATGGACGTCCTGTACAATCTCCTGCTGCATAAATTCCTGGCATATTTGTTTCCATTTGCCGATTAACTTTAATTGAATTCTTTTCTAGTTCAAGTCCACCTAAAATCTGTGTTATTGGCATTGTTTCTTTTGCAATAAAAACACCCTGAGCTTCTAGATCACGATCATCTAGGGTAAGTCCTGTGACAACCTGCTCACCTAAAACTTGTTGGGGCTTAGCGTAGATTATTTCAACCTTTGGGTTTACGTGTTTTACATCCTGATATAAAGGTACATAATAAGTTTTTGCTGTCACTTCTTGTAGGTAATTAGCATCTTCCTCTGCTTCTTCAGTTTCTCCAATTAATACAACTGTTTTATCACGGTATAACATACCATCGCAGGTTGCGCAATAACTGACACCTTTGCCTAAAAACTCTTTTTCTCCCGGCATAGCCTTTGATTTTCCAAGTCCATTGGCAATAATGACCGTTTTTGCTTCTATAAAATTATTATCCACGTTAAGGGCATAGTAGTCTCCCATAGGAAATATTTCAAGAACCCTGCCGTCTACTATTTCAACCCCCATCTCTATAGCATGTTTTACAAACTGATCCACCATCTCAGGACCTGTAACATCATGAATCCCTAGGTAGTTATCTACCTTTTCTGCTTTGTATAAATAGCTAGTATTTGGATTTTTTCCAATTACCTTTACTTTTTTATTTCTAATGACACCATTAATTGCTGCTGAGAGACCTGCAGGGCCTGCTCCTATTATGGCTATATCAAGCACTAGAACCACTCCTTATCAATATTGTAATTTCTGTATATAGTATTATATCATAAAGTATATGGCTTATGTTACTATTTTTTCCTTTTTTGCTTATTGTTTTTAATAAATCTACAATTTTACCTATAAACATAAAAAGAAGCTGATGGGGGTCAGCTTCTTTTTATATTTATAATTAACTTGAGGAGGGAAACTTAAAATGGTTATTTACGTTCTATCTATTCTCGGGGGGAGAATTTTAAGGTTCTTTTAAGCTTCCTTCGGGGTATGTCTCTATTATGACCTATAATTATGAATAAAATATGAATATAAGATTAATATTTAAATAATAATAATAAATAAGTACCGCCGTCTAGGTTTAAGTAGATTAGCAGTACTTATTTATGTAAGCTCTCGAGCGGACTCGAACCGCCGATCGCCGCCTTACCAAGGCGGTGCTCTACCACTGAGCCACGAGAGCGTATTATACAA
>CAYRAL010000290.1:0-2560 GCA_964422235.1 uncultured Candidatus Epulonipiscium sp.
AGAACATGATATAATGACTTGAATAATACTCACAAAAATTGAAAAAAAGGTATTAATAGAATACTGGATATAACATTTAAATTGTGTTTTTACGATAGATAATAGGGCATTAATTTTGACCATAATTGATATCCTTTTCATAAGCTTTTTTTACGATTTCTTCTAAACTGCCATCGCGTATACTAATATCTTTTATACAAGCAATTTGCTCAACGCTATGTATTACTTTTGAAATATTAATATCCTTTGTCTCAAATGTTAGCTCAACCCTATTTGAGTCATCCTCAATAACCCGGCACCCTATTTCCTTCAAATAATCCACTTCTGCCAAACTAGACTTTTTATCAGTAAGGGTTAAAACAATTTGCTTACCAACTGAATAATTACTTATCATATGTTTTAATGCATCATCATAGAGGATTTTCCCCTTATCAAGAATAATAACCCTATCACAAATTTTTTCGATATCTTGTAAATCATGTGACGTTAAAATAATGGTTGTATTATAAGTTTGGTTCATGAATTTAATAAATTCTCTTAATTTCTCTTTAACAAAAATATCTAACCCAATAGTAGGTTCATCTAAAAAAGTAATATCTGGACAATGTAAAAAAGCTATTACAATTTCACATCGCATTCTTTGCCCCAAACTTAACTGTCTAACAGGTGTATTTAACAAATGGCTTATCTCTAATTTTTCGTTAAATAACTTTAATCTATCTGTGTATAATTGTAAGGGAATATTGTATAATTTTTGGGCTATTTGAAAAGAATCTATTACAGGTAAGTCCCACCATAGTTGGGAGCGTTGCCCAAATACAACACCTATTTGTTTGTTATTTTTTATACGCTCTTTATAGGGGTTAAGCTTGTTAACGATAACTTCTCCATTAGTAGGCACCAAAATTCCTGTTAAAATTTTAAGGGTGGTTGACTTTCCGGCCCCATTTGTTCCTATGTAACCGACCATCTCTCCTCTATTAACACTAAAACTAATATCATCTACAGCAATAATTTTTTTCTTTTTTGGTAAGAAAAAGGATTTTACTGCTCCCAAGACTCCACTTTCCCTCACATTCACCTGATAAGATTTTGAAAGCTGATTGACCTCAATAATTTTCTCTGCCATATTAACTCCTTTGCATAATTTGATAATCATCATCAAGAATACTGATATAACTATCCCTTTGTTAGAAAATTAACTAAGTTATACAATAATATACTTTTTGCTTTATTACAACACATTTAGAATAATATAAAAATATATTAATTACTCGGCTGTTTAAGTCTTGCCCTACTACTTGCATTTCCTGTCCTAAAAACCTATAATGAAGAGTATCAAAAAACATTGAAAAGGTGATAAAGGTGCAATCATACGGAGATTTTGCTCAGGTATATGACTTGTTTATGCAGGATGTTCCCTATGAAGAGTGGGGAAAGCATATAGAGAAAATATGGGATAGGTATCATATTAACCCTAAACTAATAGCTGAGCTAGGTTGCGGTACAGGAACATTAACCAATTACTTTGCTAAGCAAGACATAGACGTTATTGGAATTGATAACTCAGATCAAATGCTTGCCATGGCAAGGGATAAATCATCAGCCCAAGGGTTGGAGGTATTATACCTGCTTCAAGATATGCAGGACTTTGAGCTCTATGGCACAGTAGATAGTATTTATAGTGCATGTGACAGCATTAATTACATTCTAGAAGATGATGAGCTCCTACAAACCTTTAAGTGGGTTAACAACTATCTAGAACCTGGTGGGATATTTATATTTGATATTAATACTCAGTATAAATATGAAGAAATATTAGCTCAAAATACATTTGCTTATCATATTGAAGAAGCTTCCTATATATGGGAGAATTATTATGAAAAAGAAGATCAGATTAATGACTATTTAGTAAGTTTTTTTGTCAAAGAAGAAGATGGAAGATATACTAAGTTTGAAGAGCTACACCATGAAAGAATGTACACATTAGAAGCCATTACCAAGTTATTAGAACAAGCTGGTATGATGGTAGAAGGAGTCTTTGATGGGTATACTTTTAATCCTGTTAGGCAAGACTCAGATAGAATAACGATTATTGCGAGAGAACAAGGAAAAGAGAGGGCAGAATAATATGACAGATTACGTTGTTAGAGGAACGGATAAAAGTGGGAATTTTAGATTCTTTGGAAGCATAACAAAAGAGCTCGTGCAAACAGCAGCAGATCACCATCAGACATCACCGGTTGCCACTGCAGGTCTTGGGCGTACCATGACGGCAACTGCAATGATGAGTCAGATGCTTAAGAATGATGGGGATAGAATGAGTGTTACCATTAAAGGAGACGGCCCAATAGGTGGTGTTATCATAGAGGCTAATGCCAAGGGAAATATAAAAGGCTACCCATATAATGCTAATGTAGATCTTCCTTTAAATCCAGAAGGGAAGCTAGATGTAAGCGGAGCATTTGGAAATGCCGTAATGACAATAATGAAAGATTTTGGTTTAAAAGAACCTTATATAGGACAAACAATTCTTGTATCAGGTGAGATTGCAGAAGAC
>CAYRAL010000291.1:0-2547 GCA_964422235.1 uncultured Candidatus Epulonipiscium sp.
TTAAAACAACTTAAAGACTGTGATAAGAAGAGTATATTCGAATCTAGTTACAGAGAGCTGATGATGGTGGGAATTCAGTACAAAGTTTGAGTAGAAGAACATCTTGGAGTCTCCAACCGAACTCAATTAGGAAGCTAATTAGGAACTTGATAGCTAGTAGGCTTGGACGGAATCAAACCGTTATCATTGAAGCGTATCGATCTAGAGATTTTAAGGGGTCTGTACGAGTAAGTGGGTTACAATACTGTAATCAATTAGGGTGGCACCGCGAGATATAAGTTCTTCGTCCCTGGTAGAGGCATTCTCTACTTAGGATGGAAGGACTTTTTTTATTGTTTAAAAATAAATTATAGACATTATTTAGGAGGAAACAAAGATGGAAAATCTTATTATACCAGAAGGATATAAACCCAAGTTAACACTAAAAGAAACAGAGCTTGCAATTAAGCAGTTAAAGGACTTTTTTGAAAAGGCACTTGCAAGAGAGCTAAAGATTATGCGTGTATCAGCGCCCTTATTTGTAAAGCCAGAATCAGGCTTAAATGATAACTTAAGCGGGGAAGAAAGGCCAGTTACATTTGATATAAAAGATGATAACTATGCAATGGTTGAAATTGTACATTCTCTAGCCAAGTGGAAGCGTATGGTCTTAGGCAGGTACGACTTAGATATAGACGAAGGTATTTACACAGACATGAACGCCATAAGAAGAGATGAAGTGCTAGATAACACTCATTCGCTCTATGTGGATCAGTGGGACTGGGAAAAAATAATTACAAAGGAAATGAGAAATGAATGGACACTTATTCATATTGTAAAAAGAATATACCGTGTTTTTCTAGAAACACAAAACTTTGTCAATGGACTCTATCCAACCCTAGATAAGTTACTTCCAAATGAAATCACAATTATTACAGCACAACAACTAGAAAATATGTATCCACATTTAACGCCTGATGAGCGAGAACATGAAATAGCCAAAGAAAAAAAGGCCGTATTTATTATGCAAATAGGGGCAAAATTAGAATCAGGTCAGGTGCATAGTAATAGAGCCCCAGACTACGATGACTGGTCCTTAAATGGGGATATTATCTTCTGGAACCCAATGCACAATAAGGCTCTAGAACTATCATCTATGGGTATAAGGGTAGACGAAGAAACCCTAGAAAAACAACTCACCATTGCAGGCTGCGAAGAACGTAAAGAATTTACATTCCATAAAATGCTCCTAGAAGGTAAACTACCTTACACCATAGGTGGCGGAATTGGTCAGTCTCGTATCTGTATGTATTTCCTGCAAAAAGCTCATATTGGAGAGGTTCAGTCCTGCGTCTGGCCAGACGCAATGATTCGGGTTTGCGCGGAGAATAATATTATATTGTTGTAGGAACATGGGGGAGGGGCTGTGGGGGCCGCAAGGCTGTAGGATATCAACCGCTCATAGGCAAGAATTTCGTAAAGTACTAATGCTCAGATAGACTTGATTTGCTAAAAGCTAAAACTCGCTGCGCTCAAACAGTTAGCTTTTTTAACGCAAATCAAGTCTATCTTTTGCAAAGTACTTTTACGAAATCCTTGCAAATATTCGCTTGTTGATATCCTACAGCCTTGCTGTCTTTTGGAAGCCTTTGGTTGGATGTGTTCGTGAGCTTGTTTTGGGAGGCTTTCCAAGGAGGCAGGCTGTTGGGGTGTTCCTACCGGCTGGGAGCGGTAGGTGCCTTCAGAGATGGGGAGGGATAGATATCAAGGATTATGTAATTTACGTTAGGATGTTCCTATGGGGTAGACCTTGGAGGCATCCGATACAATAGGAAAAGAAAGGTCATCTTCGCAACTTTTGACGACGCAGGAAGTTGTGTTGCGAAGATGACCTTTCTTTTTCCGGAATACGGCTAAGCTAGCATATCTGCGTAATCCCTATCTACAACTTTAACGGCATAAGAGCATGTAGGATGGAGTTTGAGATTTTTGCTTTTAGCGTATTCTACTGCAGCATCTACAAGTTCTTTTGCATATCCATGGCCACGATGGTCAGGATCTACATAGGTGCCATTAATGTCCATCACACCATTGTCAATGGTGTATGTTACGTGACCTTTGTTTTGTTTATTACCTTCAATGTAAAGTTTATTATTTCCAATATCGTGTTTGATATAATCTTTCATGAAAATCCTCCTTATTGAATTTAGGTTTACTATATATTAGTATTATACAATATGTAAGAAAAATATACAAAGAAAATATACTAATAGACATACATAATTACACGTAAAACAGTGCAAGCTAGAAGATAAAGAGGATGTGATCAAGTGATGGGGATAATTGTATCTTTAATTTCAGGGGCCTTAATGAGTATACAGGGTGTCTTTAATACCCGTGTAACGGAAGAGGCAGGACTCTGGCTTACAAGTGCTGTGGTTCAAGGAACTGCTTTTATCGTTTGTATAATCTCACTGTGGATAACCAAAGATGGGGATTTAGGAGGACTCAAAGAGGTTAACAAGCTTTATTTATTAGGTGGGGCTATTGGGGCAGGGATTACCTATA
>CAYRAL010000292.1:0-399 GCA_964422235.1 uncultured Candidatus Epulonipiscium sp.
AGCTTCTTTGCCTTGTAACTGCATTTTTTCCATTGGTCGTTCTAAAACATGCATTTTATTTATCTGCATCTTAATATACCTCCTAATACGCTACACTCATTATTATTGCCAAAAAAACACTATTCCAACAGATAATTGTATAAAATCTATATTCTTTTTTTGACAATAATAGAGGATATGAAAATGCATACTATAGGTACCATTTCCATATCCTCAATTGAGTATTCGTAAGAAGCATCTTAAATTGCTAATTATAATTATTTAGATGATCATAAAGCTTAGCAATGGGGAGTCCCATAACAGAAAAAAAGTCTCCTTCTATCTTTTCTATAAAGACCCCACCTCTTCCCTGAATGCCATAACTACCAGCCTTATCAAGGGGTTCTTTTGTAAGGACAT
>CAYRAL010000292.1:409-2545 GCA_964422235.1 uncultured Candidatus Epulonipiscium sp.
TCTCTTCTTGGCTCATCTCTTTCATATAAATCTTACTACTTTGGACAAAGGTCTCTTCTCTACTATTTCCTATATCAATAATAGATACACCAGTATATACCATATGCATTTTACCAGATAGCATCCTTAACATTTGTTTAGCATCTTGGCTATCTTTAGGTTTACCCAAAATCTGATGATCTAAAACGACTATGGTATCTGCCCCTATAACAAGGGCATCCTTTTGCATCTCTACTAAATCCTTGGCCACTGCCTTAGCTTTTAAGCTAGCTAATGCTTGTACAAGATCTGGAGGTGACATATCCCCTAGGCCACTTTCATCTACATGGCTAACAACAACCTTATAAGCTATGCCCATTTGATCTAGCAATTCTGCTCTTCTTGGAGAAGCTGATGCTAGTATTATATTTTTCATCATTTACTCATCCTTTTATCTACATTTTTCGATAAACAAATACTGAAAGCACCATTCCTATTATACCACTAATAGTGAATTTAACCACCAATTGTATACTGAGCCATATAAGGCCTAAATCCAGTTTAACTGGTTCCTCAAGGCCAAAGGTCTGTCCGTAATCTAGCCAACCCAAGTAAGGCACATCCCGACATAAAGTCCCTATAAACCCACCTACAGTTAGCCCTGCAAGCAAAACTAAAATCAACACCCAAAATCCCTTATCACCTGATGACCTCATTCCATTTCCCCCTATGTAATCATTTCTACTTATTGTACCATAAGAACAAGGGACTGTCCCCCAATCCTACACATACATTAGAATCTTCACCTTAAATTTATGATTGGTATAATAGGTATCCATTGCGCCATTATACTTCTGAATAGCTGCCCAGACACTTTTTAGTCCTAAGCCATGATTTTTTTTGTCCTGTTTGCGTGTAATAATTATACCTTGCTTTTCTAATATTATGCCATCAAAAGAATTACTAATGGTGATAATAAGCCTCCCTTTCGTGTACTTGATCTTTATATCAATCCACCGATCTGCTTCAATGGTCTTTATGCCCGTTACTGCATTATCAATTAAGTTCCCCAATATAACGGCAACATCAAAAGATGAGAGCTTTAGTTCCTGTGGAATTAAAATTTCACTAGACACCTGAATATCTTCTTTTTTTGCTTGCTGTAACTTAAAGTTAATAATGCTATCAATGGCACTATTCCCAGAACTTGCATATTCCTTTGAGATTGCACAAAGGTTTGTTAATTCTGCAAGTCTTTCAATTAACTTTTCATTGTCACCATTTAAAGCAAGGGTATAAATAGGGGATAGTTTGTTTTTGAGATTATGTTGTATTGCCTTGGTATTACTTAGAGCATCTTTCATTAAATTTAATTGATTTTCATAATACTCATTTTGTTGGGCCATTAAACACTCATCCATCTTTTCTGCCATTAACTGTGAAATAGAGTCGTAAAGATAGAATGTCGTAACATTAATAAGCAAGACTGCCCCAATCGTAACAATGGTTAAATGCTTTGATAAACCTTCACCTAAAAATGAAGAAAATAGAAGAAAAATTGTCCCTACAGGAACGATAAAAAGACTAACCCAATATACCCTGGGAATTAGAGAACCACTTTTAATATTTTTAAAACTGCTAAGTATCAATACAGCTATAAAACATACAATTCTAATGACAATAATCCCAAATACAGAGTCGTATTCATAAGGCCTTAGTATGTCTATGTTAGCAAAATTTGTTAAAAATACAGTCAATGTTTCAGCACACGCTAAGGTTACATAGATTAACAAGACTGATAGCAAGCTTTTTTTAATCTCCAGGCTATATAGTAGTGTGAGTAAAAAAATTAATATCACATTAGATAATGCCACAGCAATTGGTATCTTAATAGTTGTATGAACCACTGTAATTAAAATAAAATAAGCCATATAACAAAAAGATTCTATGTACTTGTTCACTTTTATTTCGGCATAAAATACATACATAAACTTATATATGGTATAGGCCATAAAGAGATTGCCCATTGTATATACAATATCATAAAGATGGATATTCATCCCAATCCTCCTATTCTTCATTCACCTGGATTTCTCTTATTTGTTTTCGCCTCGATTGACTAATGGGCAATACATCTCCATTTGACATGACAATCTT
>CAYRAL010000293.1:0-2530 GCA_964422235.1 uncultured Candidatus Epulonipiscium sp.
AGATGACTTTAAAATAAGAGGATATGCTCAGATTCCCTTGACCCGTGAACATGTTAGGTATCCTGATGCAGACAAACTGACTGCAGATAATTATTCTAAGGCTGAAAAGGGACCTAATCCTGGAACTACTATGATTAGTAAGCTTACTCCCCAGGGCATTGATGACCACTCAAGTTGGTGGTATAAAATTGTAGAAGGATTAAGTGAAGCTAGTGATCCTGGTCCTATTGAATACAAGCATTTATTGAATAGGTCTGAAGGATTTATACAATATAATACTCCTGGATCACCCATTAATGCAAAGGTTGGAGACTATATAGTCCTTGTTTCTGCAGATAAGAACAGAAAGGCCTTAGCCTTTAATAATATAAAATTAACAGAGGATCAGGTTACTGCTCCAACAGCAACCCCATTAAGGTCTCCGACCCATTATAGTAAGTTGGAATTCGGTACTGAGGAAAACACTACTAGGTTTGCTAATTTATATCCTGAGACTGGACCTGATTCAGATAATGTTAAATGGATGGTGAAGGTTGGGGATAGGACTTTCGGCCAAATTGAAAGTGGAATTGATGGAAAAGATGCAAAATATGGATTTACAGAATATAAGGCCATGGAAAACATAGGGAATGTTAGCCCAGGCAAATGGTTACTATTAGTTAGAACTGATCAGGAATACACAGTTAATGGATATGTAAATATACAGTTGCGTCAAGAACACATTAGAAATAATAATGCCCAAGAAATGACCACTAGTAATTATAAAATTTCTAAGGGTGATCGGGCTGCTAATACTAAAATTCATAGTTTAAATTATGGTGGAATTGATGCTACTAACTTTAATGGTTGGAAGTGGATGTATAAGTTAATCGATGAGAAACTTACTGGTGAAAACATACCTTATATAAATCAAAAACTTAATGGTATGGATCTAGCTAAGGACGGTAATATAGATTTAGGAAGTAGAAATTCAGGCTATATACTTCTTTTAGCAACGGACAATAGTGGACAAACTAAGGCCTATGCTCATATAGAAATTAATTCAAACATTATTAACCCACCTGCAGGTCCCTTGGATATAGCTATTGGGCCTGGTGGATCTATTGATAGGATTAAATTTGTTGGAAACAATTTAAAAGGTTCTTATATGTATAAAATGGATACAAAGGAAATCCCTAGTCCTGCCATGGATGAAATCCTATATGGAGCTCAAGAATATAAGTATGTTGCCAGCAATATTGGAATAATTGCAAAAGCAGGAAACCATTTAACTATATATGAAGTTGATGGTGATAATAAAGTTAAAGCCTTTAGATCTATGGTAATAAAAGATACAGATATTCAAAAAGGTTCAGTTGTAATCGATGAAGCAACAATACTTGAAGGTGATATAAAGATTGGTGGACCAAGTATTTCATTCTCCCTTGAGGGCACAGATACTTGGAAGGATGTTAAGTATGATCAAGAAATTAGAAACAAGCTTTATGATGGCCTTGTAGCTCATAAGGAAAATTCTCAATGGTTAAAAGTTGTAAACGCATTGAAGGCTGCTGGCCCTGGTAATATATTTATTGATTCTGATAATAATAAGAAAATAATTATCAGACTACCTGCTACACCAGGATATGATATATCAGAAGAACAAAAGATAAGCCTTACAGTACCTGCTGTAGCTGTAAAGGATGCAGTTAGTCCTATAGTTGCAGGGGGTCAAGTAACCATAAAGCCTACTATTGAAGCTAGTGTTTCTGGAAGTGTGGTTACAGATATAGTTCGCCAAAAGGATATTGAAAAAGGCGGAGCTACTATAGAAATAAAATTAAAGGATGCCTATTGGGCCTTTGATGTAAAAGATGTATTATCTGATTCTTATGTTGGTATTAATGGTTCGGTCCAAGATGATACTAACTGGGCAATAATTAAGGAGGAAGTTAAGAAAAATCCTAACTCAGTTATAGTAACAGATGCCAATACCATAAGAATTACCCTACCTCCAGTAGCTGGATTAAATTATGATAGTAATAAGGAAACAGTAACCCTTAATATTGATGGTAAATTTATTCAAGGTTCTAAAACAGATGATAAAATTGTTGCTGGACCTACCTTTACAATTTATCCCGATGTTTTGAAGATAGAAACGGACCTTGTTGATCCTGATAACAAGGTGATAATGGAGGCTCCTGATAACAAGGCTCCTCTAAAGGATAATGACACTTGGAAGATTAAACTTACCAATGCAAAGTTAAAAGAAGAAATTAAAAATACAGATATAGAAATTATTGGAATGCCAGCAGGTCTTAAATATCTTGTTAGTAGACTATCAGATACAGAATTATCTATTAAAATGACTGGTAGTGCCTCTAAGGCCGTAAGCAATGATAATATAAGACTTATTGTAAAAGGAAGTGCTGTAAATGAACTCAACTCTATGAATTCAGATGCTCTACCTTTGCCATATATTGTAGGAACCACCTTAGATTTAAAAGAAATTCAATATGCAAGTCACGTTAACGCATACACATACGAAGGG
>CAYRAL010000294.1:0-2524 GCA_964422235.1 uncultured Candidatus Epulonipiscium sp.
ATAAAATGTGGAAGCCAAATGTTAAGCGAGTTAGGGTCTTAGTAAACGGAGCTGCAAAGAATGTTAATGTTTGTACTCGTTGCTTACGTTCTAACTTAGTTGCAAGAGCATAATTAAAGAAATTACTAAAGGTATGTGCATCTGTGCACATACCTTTTTGTATTTTAACAGCCCCTCGCCAGAAGATAACCAGTACAAAGCAAAGCAACTGCTACTGCCAGTACCCATCCAAATGCTGGGACAAGGACAGCTAAAAGCATTCCAAATCCAATACTAAAACTTACAAGACCTAATACCCGGTGTCTCATTGCACTTCCCTCTTCCACGATTCTATATAAGTATAATATTCTTACCTGTATAAAAACGTGAAACACTCTAGTCAAGGTACTTGATGACTAATAATAAACCACCATTAATGCTAATCTTGGCTTCTAGCTTATTCATATAGTTACTGACCCCATAAGGGATACCAATACGAAACTCTCCATCTTCCACAGGATATGCTAAACCCCTTGTATAAACGTGGCTAACAAGCTCGGTCAGTGGTATTAGGCTAACACCGTCTCCTATATTGCCCTTAAGCTTAACCGACGAATCAATGACAATGACTTCATTGTTTTCTGTCATAATACGACAAGGAACACCTTGCTCTATCCCTTTTTTTAATAAATGCACATTAGCCAAACTATGATCAAAGCGACTTCCAAGTCCTGCTAATATATCAATAGAAGCTGGTTTTTGGGCTAATGCATAGTCTAAAGCTATTTCAGTGTCGGTTTCATTTTTGATGGCTGAGTAGCTGATGATCTTGGTCCCTTTAGAGCGAAAGTAATCAACCATCTGGCTTGGTGTTGAATCAAAATCTCCCAAGGCTATCTGAGGTATAATAGCCATCTGCTTAGCATGAACGAGACCACCGTCTGCACAGATCATTAAATCATATGCCTTAAGTTTCTCTGTATAGAAGTCATAATTCTTAATAGAACCATTGGTCAGTATGCCTATTTTCATTGCTTATTCTCATATTCATTAAAGATCTCAAGAAACTCTTTAATGGTCTGAGTGGGATCTTGGGCATTATAAATAGCAGAGCCGGCTACAATGGATGTGGCTCCTGCCTGAATAACTTCTTTAACATTGCCAAGGCCTATTCCGCCATCTACCTGAATATCTATATCTTTCCCTGTCTTTTCTATCATAGCATTTAGTTTTTGTATTTTTTTTATAGAATGCTTAATAAAGCTCTGTCCACCAAATCCTGGATTGACGGACATAATCAAAACCATATCAAGATCTTCTAATACATAATTTAGAACACTTAAATCTGTTCCAGGATTCAGGGCAACACCTACCTTAATCCCACGTTCTTTTATACTTTGAACCGTTCTGTGCAAATGGGTAGAAGCTTCTGCGTGGACTGTAATAATATCCGCACCTGCCTCATAGAAATCCTGAATATAATCATCTGGATTCTGAATCATTAAATGCACATCAAATATTTTTTTAGTATGTTTTCTAATGGCTTTTATAATTGGTGGGCCAAAACTAATATTAGGAACAAAATGCCCATCCATAATATCAATGTGTACCCACTGAGCTCCCGCCCGGTCAATTAACCCTATATCGCTTTGTAAATTAGCAAAGTCTGCAGCTAATATGGAAGGCGCAAGTTTGATCATATTACCATCTCCTTATATCTTTTAATTGCTTATACATGGTTACATAGTTGTCATACCTTCTCTTGTTAATATGCCCATTTTCTAAAGCGTCTTTTACCTTGCAACCTGGCTCATGAATATGAGAACAGCCATTAAACTTACAAGTTCCCTCATAGTCATTAAATTCAACATAATAGTCTTTTAGATCTGTAGCCTCTAAGTGTTCGATTGATACAGAGCCAAATCCTGGTGTATCTAAAACATAGCCACCAACATCTAAGGGCATAAGCTCTACATGCCTAGTGGTATGCTTACCCCTTTGAATCTTTTCACTTAAGGCCCCTGTTGCTAGGTTAAATGAAGCATCTACGGCATTAAGCAAGGTAGATTTTCCAACCCCTGAATTCCCTGCAAGAAAGGATGTCTTATCCTTTAAAAATTCTCTTAATTGGTCAATGCCTATATGATCAGTGGCTGATGTTGCAAAAACAGTATAGCCTATCTTTTCATAAATATCTTTTATCTTGAGATATTCGGCATTTTGATCTGTATCTACTTTATTAATACAAATACAAGCATCTATTCCTTGCTCTTCTACAAGGATTAAAAGTCTATCTAATAAATCTAAATTGGGTTTTGGATGATTTGCGGAAACCACTATTATTGCCTGGTCTACATTGGCAACTGGGGGACGCACCATATTATTTTTTCGTGGTAAGATATTTTCGATACTTGCAATCTGGTATCCCCCACGCAAACTGTCTTTATGCTGGATCGATATTTCTACATTATCACCAATAAGCGGTGATATGGATTTATTTCTAAATATTCCCCTTGCACTACATTCGTATATGGTACCTTGTGCT
>CAYRAL010000295.1:0-2511 GCA_964422235.1 uncultured Candidatus Epulonipiscium sp.
TAGTAATTACGGCAATTCCTCCCACTGCAAAGGAAACTAGTAGTTGTATCCATATATTATACAAGGGTGAATTAGGATTTGCTCCTGGCCTGAATCCCATATATTTAGATGACGTTTTAATAAATAAAGAAAATGCCTCATAGTAATCCCCCTCAGATAAATCAGATGTTATTTTTCGCCTAACTAGGTCACTTCTCTGATTATCTAAATATTTTTCACCTTTGTAAAAACCTGCTACATAAACATCCCTAGCCCCCATATCAAGGGTTAGAATAACGGTATTACCATGTGCCTTGTCATAGCCTAACCCCTTTTCATCATAAAAATCTTCCATATATTTAACAATATCCTTACCATCAGCATCCTGGCTAGTCAGAACAATCATATCAGTTTCCCTTTTTTCACTGTGTTTAGCCGCTAAAGCTTCTAAACTTTTTACTTGTTCCGGACTCAGTAACTGAGCAAAATCATAAATCCTTTGCTTTGCAGTCGATGCGAATAGGGTTTGCTTTGAGATCAAAGGGATTAGTATAAATAAAGCAATGATAAAAATGGCTAACCTTAAATATTGTTTAGCATTATACTTAATTACCATAAGACACCTCCCATAATCAGGGTCATAATCTTTAAAGCTGTAAAGCTAGCTAGTGAAATACCAGCAAACCAACAAGCAATCTTCCCAATACTTAAAGGTGGCTTCCCAACTATTTTACCTGTTTGCCCATTCATAGCAAAGGTATGCTCTGATTGTTGGTAGTCATAAACAACCATCCAAACTGGTAGTAATGTATAATAAGCATGCTTATCCTTGGTATCCATATTTTTATGGGTATATTTAACGGTGCTATATCCTGAAATGGTAGAATTGACATAGCTATCGGCGTATCTATTGATCCGCTCTGTAATTCTTGGTAATAGTTCCTTTGAATCATAATTATACTTTTCAGCTATATATCCCGCTAGATAAGGGGTATTAAAATCTTTTAACTGGCTATAATCATAGGGTTCTAATTTATCCATTAATTCATCATTCATTTTTTCTGATGCATCGGCTGGTACCTTTATGTAATTTATATCAACATTTCGGTAAACATCATAATATTTTGTTTCTGTATAGATATAATCCCCTCTGGTATAAGTCCTTCTTGTGGTAGCTGTAGCATTAACCTGAACCTGACTATTCATATTATATAGCCAAAAAGGAACATACATCCCTGTGATACTTTTGATTCGATCTGCCGTTACAAAACCCTTTGGTGTCAAAAGACCGTTTTTACACCATTTACGAAAAGCATCCATAGCCTCTTCTTTACTAATGGTAAAAGGAATAACTTTTGTGGGTGCTAATTCCCCAGCTACCCTATCACTTAAAACAACCCCTGCCCCACAAAAACTACATTTTGTGGCTACTGTATCTCCATCTGTTACTAATACTGCTCCGCAGTTTCTGCAGTTATACTCATGGGTCTCGTCTGGTGAAAACACTTTATTAATGAATTCTTTTGGAAAATCTTCTATATCATCTTGTCTTCCGCAACTATGGCAAGATAACATGCCTGAGTTACTATCAAAAACCATATCTGCACCGCAACTAGGGCATTTGTAATGTAATACCACTTGAATCACCCCTTCTTCTTATTATGGTCCGAGAGAAAGCTGTAGTTTTACCTACAGCTTTTATATAGATATTATTTAAGATTTTTCTTTGTTAAGACTTGCTTTTAGAGCCTCTAATTCACGATCAACATCCGTATTAGCTGCATATTTAGCCGCTAAATCTTTTATATCGTCCTGGCTACCTGCATTTAGCTGGGCCATTGCATTGGCCTGATCAAGGGCTTTATTGGCTTTTTGTTCCATTCGATCAAATGCAGCCATAGAACTATTAGCACTACTAACAGAAGAGCCAATTTTATTAATTCTCTCCTGAGTTTTAGCTACCGCTATTTTACCCTTAATCATATCTTTCCTAGACTCTAATGCACCTATATCTGATACGAGTTTATCATGCATTTGTCTCATTTGAAGTGCATTAGCACTTGCTAGTGTGTATGCCTCTTCTAGACCTAGCTCTTTACTTGTTAAGCTTGCTTTATTTTCTAAAAATCTTCTTGCATCATTTTCATTACCAGCTTCCAATGCTTTAACAGCGTAAGCTTGCATCTTAACCATATCCTCTTGACACTCATCAAGTGCCCTTTTTGATCTTTTTTCTTCAGCCATAATTGAAGCTGTTTCGGCCTTTACCTTAGCTAAATCACTATTTAAATTCCTTAAGTACTGATCAATCATCTTTCCTGGGTCTTCCACCTTATCTAAAAGGGCGTTAATATTGCTGGACATAATATCTTTAAACCTTGCTATTATTGACATATTGCTTCCTCCTTATTTTAGAAATGAAATATAATTATATTATACACCTCTTTGTTTGAAAATTCCACCTCTAACGGGACTGTGTTACTGTCAAGTAATTGTTGGCAAAATCTCATTTTTCTTTTTCATACAAATCTC